>JAAYNE010000009.1 GCA_012521015.1 Clostridiaceae bacterium
ATTGGACAAATGATTTTTATTATTGTATTATGTTTTAGCATTGTTTTCGGGGAGTTAATTTGCGGGTGTAGTTCAACGGCAGAACATCAGCCTTCCAAGCTGAATACGAGGGTTCGATTCCCTTCACCCGCTCCACAATAGCTCCTCATTTCAATTATGGGTCTATAGCTCAGCTGGATAGAGCAACAGCCTTCTAAGCTGTGGGTCGCAGGTTCGAGTCCTGCTAGGCTCACCACCTTGAAAGCACTGATACTAAAAGGTTTCGGTGCTTTTTAATTTATTTGACTTTCTTTGATTTTTATTAGTTTGTCTTGAGTTTGTCTTAAATTGTGAAAATAGTTTTTAGAATTAGGGATTGTTTTCATTCTCCAACTTTGAATCACTCAATGGAATACATTTTACCTTCTCAATTTATTGGAGAAAAAAATATCTTCGATTTCAAAGTGAATTAATGATCAAAAAGATCTTTTAATTTCTCTTTCGTTTTCTCTTTTCTCCTCGTTGTTTCATCTTGATCTATCTCAAAAGAAACCTTAATTACATCGCCCTCTTTTGCGTTGGAAGGTAACAGAGACTTTTTAAGATTAATTATTTCACCCTCGATTTCACATACGGCATATTCATTTTCAAAACGATCAATTATCAATTTAGTAATCATAAAAAACCTCTATGGATTGCATCTTTTGCAAGGAACATAACCCTGCTCAATCGCGATATTTCTGTCGAAAAATGGTACTTTATTGTTTGGATTCATTTGGTCTAGAGAACTGCAATAGCTATGGTGAAATTTTCCTGTATTCGCATTCCCTACATAAGGTGCTACTAGTTGGGTTGTTGTAGTTTCGGTAGCCAAATCAGTTGGTGGTATAATTGATGTCTGCGTAACTGTCTGTGTAGTTTGTTCCTTAATATTTTCACCAGTAGCAGCTTGATCCGTAATATTTTCACCAGTAGCAGCTTGATCCGTAATAGTTTCACTGATAGCTTGAGTTTCAGTAACTGGAGGTGCTTTTGTTGTGGTTGCTTGAAGTGTTTCTGTTGTTGGCAAAGTACTGGATATAAGATCATTATTAGGATCTTGATTAAACGATATAATATTTCCATCTGAATATACAATAATGGAGCCTTGTAAATCAGTTCTGTATATGTCGATATTGTTGTTCCTTAATCTTTGTAATACTTCAAGGTTAGGATAACCGTAAGAATTATCTTTTGCGCAAGAAATAATTGCATGACTCGGAGCTACAGCTTGGATGAATTGATCGGTATTGCTGGTATCCGATCCGTGATGAGAAATTTTTAATACGTCAGCACTTACATCTTGATTGCTGTCAACTATTTCCAATTCAGAAATTGCTTCGATGTCTCCCGTAAAAAGAAATGAATTATCACCGTGATTAAACCTTAATACAATAGAATAATTGTTTAAATTTTCATAAAAATCGGAAATGGGTGCTACAATAGTGAAACTGGCATCACCAAAATCATAGATATCACCAACATGTGGCTGCAAAACCTTAGCTTCACTAAATGCGACAGATGTTAAAAAATTATCAAACGTCTCAGAAGTATGAGTTACATTTGGCATAATAATTTTGTCTATTTTGATATTATTTATAATCTCAATAAGCCCGCCAATATGATCCTCATGTGGGTGTGTTGCAATTACATAATCTAAAGATTCAATGTGTTGATTTTGGAGATAGTTATAGCTGCTTTGATTCTGTGAACCGCCATCAATCAACATGCTATAGTTGCCATGTTCAATTAAAATGCTATCCCCATGTCCTACATCTAAAAAGTGAATTACTAATTCTCCAAGATGTTCCGATTCGATTTCTTTTATTGTAGATGTAGCGGTGGTTTTTTGAGTTTTATCTGCTTGTGTTTTTTCTGATGTTGTTTCTTTGTTAATAGTACTTTCTGTTGTTTTAGTGTCAGATGTTTCCTTTGTTTCAGGATAATCCTGATTTGAACAACCTATAAATAGTATTATTAGTAAAAGAAAAACTGAAATTATTTTATTATGTTTTTTCATGTATTTAGAAAAATTTCCTACCATTTAAATAGATAATAACTATTTTAGCACAAAGCTAGAAATTTTTTGTATTGATTGAAATCCATACGAAATTCAAATTTCATTTGCAATCGAAAAAATATATGGAGAACCCGTTGATAAAATGTTTGCTAAGATCTAAAATATATGTTCTATAAAGAGAAAGCTTAATAAATGAATTATTTGTGAAGAAATTGTGAAAAATTACTAGTTTTTATTGAAAAAACAGAAAAATATTGTCACAATGTATGCAATATCATGTTTATTCAGTTATTCAAAATATAGAGCATTTAGTTTTTGTTTAAATTGTTTTAGAGATGAGTATCAGCTTTAAATTTTGATTGTTTTAAAATGATTAAAATTTATTTTAGTTGTCTTAGAAGGGGGAACATCTATGGATCAATTAACAGTTATTCTTATAGTTTCATTTGCAGTGGGCATACTGGCATTTATTGTGGCTTGGCTGCTTTATCGCTGGTTGGTTGGCATTAAGGTTGAGAACAAACGAGCAATTGAATTATCAAAGTTGATTCGTGAGGGATCTAACACTTTTCTTAAACGGGAGTATCGCTATTTAGCATATTTTTCTCTGGTAGTCGCTTGTCTGATTTTATTGTTCCTGCCCAAGCCGATTTGGCAAGGAAGTGTTCTGGATAATATTACTATGACTCTAGCTTATATTTCTGGTACAGCTTTTTCCGGACTGGCAGGAAAAATTGGTATAGCAGTAGCTACGCGGGCTAATGTCCGTTCCGCTGAGGCTGCTGCCAAGCATGGGATCAGTCTATCTTTTCTTAGCGGTTTTCGTGGAGGAGCGGTTATGGGTATGGCCGTTGTTGGTGCCAGTCTTCTGGGGGTGTGTGCAATTTATGCTCTGACCGGTGACGCATTGGCCTTACTGGGATTTAGTTTTGGAGCCAGTTCAATGGCATTATTTGCCAAAGCGGGTGGCGGTATTTTTACGAAGACCGCAGATATCAGTGCTGACCTAGTTGGCAAAGTTACTTTGGGGATGCCTGAAGACGATCCGCGCAACCCGGCTGTAATCGCCGATAATGTGGGCGATAATGTCGGTGATGTTGCAGGTATGGGGGCAGATTTGTTTGACTCCAATGTTGCTGCTATGGCGGCTGCGTTGGTTATGGGAATATCACTTGACCAACAGGCGGGTGGCAACCTCAATATTATGACGGTATTTTGTTATGCGACCGTAGGTTTATTGGCATCTATCATCGGTGTTGGTACCGCTCGTTTAAAAGAGGGTGCAAATCCCACACGGGTATTGAATTTCAGTACATATGTGACCACGATTGTTTATCTTATCTTGACTGCGGGCCTGACAGCTTTGTTTAACTTCTCTTGGAGAGTTTGGGGAGCTGCAGCAATTGGATTAGCTGTCGGTTTAATAATCGGTCTGACAACCGATTATTTCACTAATGATGAACGTCCGCCAGTTCGTACTGTAGCCAAGATGTCTAAATCGGGTCCGGCTTTTACCATTCTTTCAGGGATTTCTTATTCCTTTATCAGTGTGCTCCCCGCCATGCTGGGAATTGCGGTTGCCGCTTTGCTGTCGTACACTTTGTGTAGTCCTTTGGGTGATGGATATGCCATGTATGGCATTGCAATGTCTGCTGTGGGTATGTTGTCCATTGTAGGTATGATTATTTCCAATGACGCTTATGGGCCAATTGTTGATAATGCACGTGGTTTGGTAGAAATGGCAGATTTAGGGGATGAAGCATTGGAAATAACGGATGAATTAGATAGTGCCGGCAATACGGTTAAAGCGATTACAAAAGGCTTTGCAATTGGTGCGGCAGGTTTGACAGTCATTTCTATGTTGGGTGCTTACATGACCGAGGTCAATGTAGCGGCAGTTGAGCAGGGAATTATTAAGGCAGGTGAAAGCCTTTTAGAAGGATTTGATATCATCAATCCTTTGGTCTTTTTCGGTTTAATTGTTGGTGCTGCTGTCCCGGCGGTCTTTTCAGCGATGTTAATGCGTGGGGTAGATCGAAATGCCGTGCGTATGGTTAAAGAAATTCATCGCCAGTTTGATGAAATTGAAGGGCTCAAGGAAGGTAAGGAAGGTGTTGTCCCTGAATATGATAAATGCATTTCTATTGCGACCAATGGGGCATTGAGAGAACTCATTCCTGCAGGTCTGTTTGCTATAGTAGCAACTATCGTCGTTGGTTTTATCGGAGGTGTTTCAGCGATTGGCGGTTTCCTGACCGGTAATATTGTTAGCGGTTTGTTGCTTTCACTTTTTATGTCAAATGCAGGTGGTCTTTGGGATAATGCTAAGAAATATATAGAGGCGGGTAATTGCGGAGGAACAGGTTCTGAAGCCCATAAAGCGGCAGTTGTTGGTGATACAGTAGGTGATCCGTTCAAAGATACAGCCGGACCTTCAATCAATACGCAAATTACAGTTGTGTCTTTACTTTCTTCATTGATGGCATCTATTTTTCTTGCATTTTCACTGTTTGGTTAATGTATGTGAAAAGTGCAGTTTTGTTTGCCATAATCAAAGTGATTCTTTGATTATGGCAAGTTATAAGTACTTGTTAAACTAGTTCTGCACCTAGAGTTTCACAGATAACCAGTTCATCATCGTCAGGTTGTTCGTTTACAATTAAACCATCCCCTAATAGGTTAGCTCCCAGTGCTCGCAGCTCATTTTCCCAATTTCTCATCCATTCTCCGTCACCCCAACCATATGAACCGAACAATACAATTTTTTTGTTCCCTAGGTTATTTTTAATAGAGTCGTACATAGGTTGAAATTCATCTTCTTCCAAAACCTCTGCTCCCATGGAAGGACAGCCAAGAGCCAGTGCATCGTAAGAATCCAGCATCGAATCATTGAAATCAGAGGCATCGAATAAATCGACATCTCCACCTTTTGCTTTTGCTCCTTTGGCGATGGCGTTAGCCATCATTTCGGTATTGCCTGTTCCACTCCAATAAATAACTGCAATTTTACCCATAATACCTCCTAAAATTTTTAAATTGGTACAGTTAAATTTTCTATACTTTTTCCATTTTGCCAATTTTTATAATAAATCTTGCTGCAAGTTTTATATGTTTTCGCTGTATGTTTTGCGCTTGTGACATCCGAATAGACCAACCAAGTAGCGTTGCATTTAGCTTCCTTAGGTCCTCGTTTCATAAAACCGATTACATCTTCAGCCGGATATCCTAAAAAAAAGCCGATTTCGTGTAAAAATTCATGACTTTCTGAGAGCCTCGAAATATACTCTCTGAGACAAGCAGATGCTTTATCAACGGGATAACCTAAATTACCTAAAAAATACTTACATGTTTTACATCTAAAATCTTGCTCTAAAAATTTGGGTCGATAGATATAAAGCAATGTCCGATTAACTTGATATTTGATCGGAATAAGCCGAATATTTTTTTGATTTGTTTGAGAATTGAATTGAGTAATTGAATCTTTTAAATTTTGATCAAATCTTTTTGCAACAGAAAATAGATTGCCTGTTTTAATACCGGCTAAAGTTGGGGCAGAGTAACGTATTAGCAATTCATTAAGACAGCAAATGCTCATTTCAACTTTCTCTACTTTCGTAATAATATCGGTCAAAGTAAGTTAGCCTATGCTAACTTACAATTAAATATTAACATTTAATATTTTATTGTCAAGTATTAAAAATATATTTTTTGCTTTTTGCTTTTGACTGGAAGTTTTATATTCCTTTTTACCCAGTAGATACTCTAGGTTTAGTAGCGACACAATTATTTATGATTGTTGAAATGCTGTAAGAATTCCTCGCAAACGTTGTTTAGTGTGCGGATCTTGGCGCATGCGTTCGGCTACGCCCGGCATTGATACGGTTGCAGCTAAACCGTGAACCATTGACCACATTGCCAGCAGGATATTATGTTTTTGTTCTTCCGAGATAGGAAAGTTAGCAAAAATCGATTCAGCTGTGCGTTTGAGTACCGAAAAAGCAGGATTTTCAACATCTTGATTATCTAAAAGAATAGCTTCGGTATGGTTGCTTCGGCTAAATAATATAGAAAAGTAGTTGGGATTTTTTAGAAAAAACAGTATATAAGTTAAACCTAGTTCAATTATGAGTCCCTTTGTCCCGGAATGAAATTTTTCGGATTTTTGGAGTTCCTCAGTTAATTTGAGCATGACATAAAGTCAAGTAATTCAGTTATCACTTTTCAGAGAATTTACCTATTGTTCTAGAGATTTTGCGTGTCACTTTTCAAAAAAACAAAATAGTATAAAAAATTAAAATAGAAAAGCAGAGAATGTACGTTAGAAAGGACAAAATTGATAAGATGATTATTGAAATTTATGTTTTCTGATGTATACTTTGAAATACTTTAATTATTGTTGCTATCTAGGAGGTTTTTTATCAGCGAATATTTAATTGCTATAATAATCGTTTCTATTTTGTTATTGATTTTTATTGTCAAAGGACTGAACAATAAATTAGTTGTGACAAAATATAAAATGTTTTCACCGAAAATAGATAATTCATTTAGGGTGGCGATTATGGCTGATTTGCACAGCTGTTATTATGGTGAAAATCAAAATAATTTAATCCAGGCTGTCGAGTCTAATCAACCTGATTTAGTATTTTTTATCGGAGATATTATTGATGATAAAATGCCTAATAATAATGCATATATCACTTTGCAACGATTATCTCGTAAATATCCCGCATATTATGTTTTCGGAAATCATGAATTTTATACGGGCAAGATTGAGCAGATTAGGCAAAAAGTTAGCTCTTTAGGAGTTAGGGTTTTGTTCGGTGAGCAAGCTGAAATTGTGATTAAAGGTAACAGACTAATTATAAAAGGTCTATCTGATCCGGAAACAGACAATGTCGAATATAACCGACAATTAAAGATGATTCAAGTTAACGATACAGATGAATTTACTTTTCTGTTAGCTCATCGACCGGAGCGAACTGACGATTATAATCAAATACAACATGATTTGGTTTTGAGTGGACATGCTCATGGCGGTCATTGGCGCATACCGAAAATTCTGCCCGGAATTTATGCACCAAATCAGGGATTATTTCCTCGTTATACTTCCGGTTTTTATCAATTAAAAAATAGTAAAATGTTAGTCAGTCGTGGCTTGAATAGAGAAAACATTAAAATTCCGAGACTCTATAATCCGCCGGAATTAATAATATTAGAGATAGCAAATAGTTGAGTAATAATTAAAGAACCGGTAAAAAATTAATTAGAAATTAAATTCATATTCTGTATTTTTCTGATATCATTATATTCATAAATTAATAGTCGAATAATAATCTGTTTTGGAGTTTATCAATGAAAAGAATAATAGGATTTTGTTTAAGTATTTTAATGCTAATTACAACGTTTACAGCTTGTAAAAAAGATAATATTAATAATTCTGATAAAGATAATGGAAATAGTCTTTCAGATGAGCGTGATCAGGTGACTACTGAAAGTGATCAATCAATAGCTAAAGAAAGTGAACAAAAAAGCAGCAATGAATTTGGAAAAGCGACATTAGTCAGTCCGATTTATCCGCAGATGGCTCAATATCCGGATGAGATGTCTTTTGTAGATGCAAAAACAGGTGAATTTGACTCTGAAGGTTTTGACCAAGTTTATGATGCATGGAATACTGATCGTAACAGACAGTTTGCTTATAAAGAAAAATATTCCGGTGACTATTATAACTATTTCGCCAATACATCCAAAATAATTTTAGCCGATCAGAATCAAAAAAATCCTGTATATTCACCTTTAAGTTTATTTATGGCATTAGCTATGTTGGCTGAAACGACGAACGGTCAAAGCAGAGAACAGATCTTGAATTTATTAGAAACAAAAGATATTGTAAATTTAAGATCTGATGCGGAAGCAATTTGGAATAGCAATTATTGTCAAGACGGTGCTTTAAATAGTGTATTGGCAAATTCACTTTGGTTGGATAATGAATGTACCTATCGAGCAAATACCATTGAAGCGTTAAGTAAATATTACTATGCATCAGCATTTCAAGGTGAAATGGGATCTGAACAATATAATGATCAATTACATTCTTGGATCAATACTCATACCGATAATTTGTTGACCGAGCAAGCAGGCAACTTGGAATTTGAACCGGATACAATTTTAGGATTGGTTTCAACAGTTTTATTTCAAGCAAAATGGGTCAATGAATTCTCTGAAACAAATACTCGAAAAGCGGTATTTCATGGGATAGATCAGGATATTGAGATTGACTTCTTGAATTATAGTGACAGTGATACATATTATTGGACGGAAAATTTCGGAGCAATTAGATTGCCGTTGGAATCTGGTGGTGATATGTGGTTTATGTTACCTGATCAAGATGTTGAACCGCTGGATATAATAAATAATGATCAATTTTATAAATTGCTCAAAGATGATACTTGGCAAGATCAAAAATTTCTTACTGTAAATTTCAGTGCGCCGAAATTTGATATCAGCGCTGATTTCAATTTGAATCAATCATTACAGAATCTTGGAATTAAAGATGTTTTTGATCAAAAACAGGCAGATTTTACACCATTATTAGCTAATGATTCTGATCTGGCATTTTTATCAACTGTCAAACAAGGAACGAGGGTTGCAATTGATGAAGAGGGTGTTACTGCTGCAAGTTTTACAGCAATGATGACAGCTGGTGCAGCAATGCCACCGGAAGAAGAGATTGATTTCGTTTTAGATCGACCGTTTGTGTTCGTAATCAACGGTATAAGTGGCTTACCTCTCTTTATCGGTATTGTAAATCAAGTTGAGCTTAAATAACTTACAAAAGTAAGGTAATAACGTTTTAATATATGCTAAAAACCCGTGGCAAAGGCTGTTATGTTGTCACCTTTCTTATCAATACTCTAATTCAAGTCAAAAGCTCTGTTGTTCTAAATTTGGGCTAAAGCCTGGTCAATATCGGCTATGATATCGTCAACATTTTCAACTCCAACCGAGAGGCGAATTAAGTCGGGTTTGACACCGGCAGCTTCCAATTCTAAATCATTCATTTGGCGATGGGTTGTTGAAGCAGGGTGTAAAACGCAAGTTCTGCAATCTGCGACATGCGTTACCACTGCAGCCAGTTTTAAGGAATCCATAAATTTTGTAGCACCGGCACGTCCGCCTTGAACACCGAAAATAACAACTCCGCTGGAACCGTTAGACAAATATTTTTGAGCCAGTTGATGATCTTCATCGTCTTTTAAATCCGGATATTTGATCCAAGTAATTTTAGGATTATTTTTCAGATGATCTGCAACCTTGCGGGCATTGGCACAATGTCTTTCCATACGTAGATGAAGAGTTTCCAAACCGATGTTCAATAAAAAAGAATTGTGGGGTGAGGGGATAGAGCCTAAATCACGCATTAAAGTAGTGACCATCTTGCCGATATATGCGGCTTTACCGTATGTTTCAGTGAAAATGGTTCCATGATATGTAGTATTTGGTGTGGTGAGTTCCGGAAATTTGTCGGTATTCGCTTGCCAATCAAAATTACCGCTATCAACAACCGCACCTCCGACTGAAGTTGCATGACCGTCCATATATTTAGTGGTAGAGTGAATCACAATGTCAGCTCCCCATTCAATCGGTCTGCAATTAATCGGAGTAGGAAAAGTATTGTCGACAATTAATGGCACACGGTGTTGATGTGCTGCTTCAGCAAACAATTCGATATCCAAGATCTTTAATGCCGGATTTGCTAAAGTTTCGCCGAAGACACATTTGGTTTTAGGCGTAAAAGCTGCCTTGAGGTCAGCTTTAGAACAGTCAGGTTCCACAAAAGTAACTTCTATGCCTAAATCTTTCATTGTATGTGCGAGTAAGTTATAGCTTCCGCCATAGACTGCAGAAGAACTCACCACATGGTCGCCCGCATTACAGATGTTAACAATCGAATAAAAAGTGGCTGCTTGTCCGGAAGAAGTCAGCATTGCGGCAACTCCGCCTTCAAGAGCGGCGATCTTATTTGCTACTGCGTCATTAGTCGGATTTTGTAAACGTGTATAGAAATAATTACTCTCTTCTAAATCAAAGCACTTTGCCATATCCTCACTTGAATCAAACTTAAATGTTGTTGATTGAATAATCGGTAAAACTCGTGGTTCGGTGTTTTTAGGATTCCAACCGCTTTGGACACATTTTGTATCAATGTTGTAAGACATAATTCACCTCAAATTGATAAATTTCAAATATAATGGATATAAAATAACACATAATCTTAATTTTGAAAAAAATACTGAATTAATTTAAGATATTTTTTATTAAAAACTGTAGTAAAAGCCGGTTTTGTCAAAAACTGATAAGATTAATTGTAAAGTGATATAATTGACAAGATTGAACTTTACGCTAGAGAGGAATATTGATGACCAAAACGAAAGGTTATGATAATGAAAGTATTTTTGCCTTGAAAGGTGCTGATCGGGTTAGATTGCGACCGAGTGTCATCTTCGGGTCCGACGATTTAAACGGCTGCCAACATTCATTTTTTGAAATTTTGTCTAATTCAATTGATGAAGCCAGAGCCGGATTTGGATACAAGATAACTGTGACTAGATTTAAAGACGACAGCTTACAGGTTGAGGATGAGGGTAGAGGTGTACCGGTCGATTTCAATGAGAACGAACAACGTTATAATTGGGAATTAGTTTATTGTGAATTATATGCCGGTGGGAAATATGATCAAAATAATACGAATTATGAATTCAGTTTAGGCCTGAATGGTCTTGGTGCTTGCGCAACACAATATGCTTCACGTTTTTTTGATGTGGAAGTTGTCAGAGATGGTTTTCTCTATGAATTGCATTTTGAAAAAGGTGAAAATATTGGTGGTTTAAAAAAGACTCCGACTAATCGCAGAAAGACGGGTACGATTCAGCGCTGGTTGCCGGATGACGATGTTTTTACTGAAATAAATATTCCGAAAGATTATTTTGTTGATATTTTACAAAAACAAGCCATAGTTAATCCCGGTGTGAAATTTATTTTTATCGATAAAATAGATCAAACGACAACCGAATATGTTTATCCGGAGGGAATTTTAGGGTATGTCAACGAGCTTAATATACGAACACCTTTGACTGAGGGTTATCTGTTCTCCGGTGAAGATTGGGGCAAAGATCGCAGTGATAAAGAAGAATATAAAGTACAGGCTGATGTAGCTTTTGCTTTTAATAATGAAACTAATTTGCTCAGTTATTATCATAATTCAAGCTGGCTCGAACATGGCGGTTCTCCGGACAGAGCTGTGCGCAATGCTTTTGTGGCAGAATTTGACCGAGAAATTAAAGATCGCGATAAGTATAAAAACAATGAATCAAAAATTATTTTTTCCGATATTGAAGATAGCTTAATTTTGATGGTTAATTCGTTTTCCAGCTTTACTTCATATGCAAATCAAACTAAAAAAGCAATTAACAATGTGTTTATCCAACGTTTTCTGACTAAATTAATTCGTGAAAAACTACAAGTTTGGTTTATTGAACAAACGGATGCTGCAGAACGGGTTATTGATCAAATCTTGATTAATAAACGCAGTCGGGAGAATGCGGAAAAGCAAAGACTGAATATTCGTAAAAAGTTGATGGTTTCAGTTGATAATATGAATAATCGCATTAAAAACTTTGTAGATTGTAAATCAAAAGATGTCAGCAAACGTGAATTATATATAGTCGAAGGTAATTCGGCTTTAGGTTCTGTTAAAATGGCACGCGATTC
Source organism: Clostridiaceae bacterium (assembly GCA_012521015.1). GTDB lineage: Bacteria > Bacillota > Clostridia > Saccharofermentanales > DTU023 > UBA5436. The sequence continues at coordinate 11,810 of JAAYNE010000009.1, forward strand.
TGAATTCCAAGGTGTGATTCCGGTGCGCGGCAAAATCCTTAATTGCTTAAAAGCCAGCTATAATCAAATTTTCAAGAGTGATATTATTGTTGACTTATTGAAAATACTTGGTTGCGGAGTTGAAATTCACACGAAACATAATCGTGATCTTTCTGATTTTGATTTAGAAAAATTGCGTTGGAATAAAATAATTATCTGTACTGATGCCGACGTTGACGGATTCCAAATTAGAACATTGATTTTGACAATGTTCTATCGTTTAACTCCGACTCTAATCGATCAAGGCAAAATCCATATTGCAGAGTCACCTTTGTTTGAGATAACGCATACCTATAAGAGTATTGAAAAAACTTATTTTGCCTACACTGATCAGGAAAAAAATGATATTGTAGAGAACTTATCAGAGGGGAGAATTCATCTACAACGCTCAAAAGGTTTGGGTGAAAACGAACCGGAAATGATGTGGCAGACTACAATGAACCCTGAAACCAGGCGTTTAATACAGATTATGCCCGAAGAAAAAGATCGAATGTTTAATACTTTTAATTTACTATTAGGTGATGATTTGGCAGGTCGTAAACAATATATTGCCGATCATGGCCATAAATATATGGATATGTTGGATGTTGTATAGAAATGAGTAAAAATAATGATTTTAAGGTTGATCATTCAGACTATATCGACTTAGTTGAGCGTTCACCGATTACCAGAACTTTGAAAAGTAATTATATGCCTTATGCAATGAGCGTCATTGTATCAAGAGCTATTCCGGAAATTGACGGTTTTAAACCCTCACACCGTAAATTGCTCTATACAATGTATCGTATGGGTCTGATGAAAGGTCCACGAGCTAAAAGTGCTGATATTGTCGGTCAAACTATGGCATTGAATCCGCATGGTGATCAAGCGATTTATGAAACAATGGTTAGAATGACCAGAGGTAACGGGGCATTGATCAATCCATGGATTGATTCAAAAGGTAATTTCGGTCGGGTTTATTCCAGAGATATGCAATATGCGGCATATCGCTATACTGAAGCAAGACTTGACAAGAGTTGTGAAACTATTTTTTCTGGCTTAAATAAAAACGCTGTAGAATTTGTCGATAATTATTCCGGAACTTTCCAAGAACCTGTATTATTACCGGTGACTTTTCCGACAATTTTAGTTAATGCTAATCAAGGTATTGCTGTAGGTATGGCTTCTAATATATGTTCCTTTAACTTGCGTGAAGTTTGTGAGGCAACTTGTGCATTGATTGATGATAATAAGGTTGACCTTTTTCAATATATGCCGGCTCCGGATTTTTCGACCGGAGCAAACATTATTTACGAAGAAGACGTAATGCAGAATGTCTATGAAAATGGCCGCGGTTCAATCAAAATGCGAGCTGTATATCAGATAGATACTAAAAATAGATGTATTGAGGTTACTGAAATTCCTTATTCAACCACAGTTGAAGTTATTATGGAAGATGTGATTGAGCAAACTAAAAAAGGCAAGCTGAAAGAAGTAGTTAATATACGTGATGATACCGATCTCAACGGTCTGAAACTGACGATTGATTATCGTCCGTCAGCTGATCCTGAATTATTGGTGCAAAAATTATTTTCAGTCACAGCAATGCAGAGCAATTTCCCCTGTAATTTTAATCTTTTGATTAAGGGTAAACCTCAAGTTCTGGGCGTTAGAAATATCTTACTTGAATGGTTGGCCTGGCGACGTGAATGCTTAACAGCAGAATTTACTTTTGAAATCGAAGAAAATCAAAAAAGGTTACATATTTTAAAAGGTTTGGAAGCAATTTTGCTCGATATTGATAAAGCAATTAAGATTGTACGCGAAACAGAAAAGGACGATCAGGTTATTCCGCGTTTAATGGCCGGATTCTCGATTGATCAATTACAGGCGGAAGCGGTTGCCGAAATTAAATTACGGCAATTAAATCAAGAATATATTATTCGCAGGATTGAAGATATTGCTGATTTAGAAGCTGAGATTGAACGTTTACAAAAAATAATCGGTAATCGGCGAAAACTTAATCAGGAAATCAAGAAGCAATTAAAAGATGTTGCGAAAAAATATGGCAGAGAACGCTTAACTCAAATTATTGCTGAAGAAAAAATCGAAATTGCTGAAGAAGAGGATTTCATTGAAGATTACAACCTAAAATTTTTCTATACGGCTGAAGGTTATTTGAAAAAAATTGCTTTGACGTCCTTGCGTAGCGCAGGCGATTTAAGATTAAAAGAAAACGATCGGATAATTCAAGATATAGAAGCAACTAATAAGTCAGAGGTCTTATTTTTCACTAATAAGGGAGAGGTGTATAAACTTCATGCATATGAAATCCAAGATGCGAAACCATCGGAATTAGGGGAATATACACCAAATCTGTTGGAATTGGAAGATGACGAAAAGGTAATTGCCATCCATGTCACCTCGGAAAAATTCGAGGGATATCTAATTTTGGGCTTTGCAGATGGTAGATGTGTGAAAATTGCGGTAGATAATTATTATACAAAAACCAACAGACGTAAGTTAAGAAATGCTTTCTACGAGGGTTCACCCTTAATTGGAATTCTTTATCAAGATGAGGAAAATTCCGGTAAAGATATTATTATGCAAAATAATCAGGACAGAATGATTTTGCTTGAGAGTGATCGGATCGGACTCAAAGCGACCAGAAATTCGCAAGGAAATAGAATCATGTCATTACGTGGCAATTATCAGGCTGATTATCTGGGATATGCTGAACAGTTTTCGGATAAATATGATCTCGATTATTATCGTGTAAGGACTTTACCGGCTGCCGGTCGATTTATTAAAGAAGAAGATATGTCGGCTAAGCAGATGAATTTAACTGAAATAAGCGATGAATAAGATCAGACATGGATAATTATCTATTCAAAGAAAAAAGAAAATCAGGGAAAATCATTTTGTTTGCTGTAGTGTGCATTATGGTAGCAATCAGCTTGTTTCTTATTGTGCGATATAATAAACAAGTGAAGTACGAGGGTTCATATGAATTATATTTGGATCGGGGAGAATATCAAAAGGCTTTGGAATTGTATCGGGAAGTCCAGAATTCTGCAACTTCAAGTAATACAACAGCCGAAGAAAAAGAGCGCTATCGAAACCTACAAGCTTCATATGAAAAAATCGTTGAATCTAAAGTCAATCAGATTTTTGAACGTTTAAAATTAGGTGACAATTTAAGTGAAAAAGATAAAAAATTTATTATTGAGCTCGAGGAAATAACTGCTGCAGCTGTTTCCCCGATTTTGAATCATGAAACAGAGGCATGGCTGGATGGAAAAATTGAGCATGGTCATTGGAAACACATTTTAAGTTCTTTTGAAAATTTTCCTAATCTTAAAGTAAATGTCGATAATTTATTAAATCAGGAAGAAAATTTAAAAATTGCAGCAGCGGAGTTTGCGGCTGCTACTGAAATTAGTAATATAAATGATTGGAATCTTGCTTGGAAAAAATGGCAGGAAATAATTAATAATAAAGAGTTAGGACGATTCTCGCAAGATTATGCGGGATATCGCTTGAAAATTTTTCAAGAAGAAATTTATCGAGATTTGATTAATATAGCAGATCAACATATTTCCGGCGGACGTTATTATTCAGCTAAGCAAATTCTGGATCGATTGTTTGATGCATTTCCTGATCAACCGGAAATTATAGAAAAATTACAAATATGTAATGACAAATTGCCGAATCGAATAGTAACCTGGGAAAAAAGTGTTGAACATCTTGCAATCAGACCATTAACTCTTGATCCGGAGCGGGCAAAGCAAGGACCATATAAAACTTTTGCGGAAACCGGTTTACTTACACCACAAGAGTTTGAAAACTTATTAAATGAACTTTATCTGAAAGACTATGTTTTAATTTCAGGTGAAACTTTTATGAACTATCCTGAAGACTATCCTCAAGTTTTAGTTCCTGCTGGTAAGAAGCCTTTAGTATTAGTTTTCGACCAATATCAATATTCGACTCAATATCGAGAATCCGGTTCAGCCGAACAACTTGCATATGATGAGGAGAAAAACCAGTTCGTTACTAGATTAACTGCAAATAAACCTGAAACGACAGTTGAAAATCAAGATTGTATCAGCATTTTAGAAAGTTTTATCGCTGAACATTCCGATTTCAGTTTTAATGGCGCAAAAGCTAGAATTGCACTTACGGTCAATGAAAATATTTTGGGCTATACAGTTAATGAAGAGCAGACACAAAACATAATTCAAAAAAATGAGGAACTGGGGTTGGAAGATTTTATTTTGACCGATAAGACCCAAGAAGAAAAAAATAAATTTTATCAATTACAATCTAACGATTTAGGAATTGTAATTTCAGCTTTAAAAGAACATGGATTTACTTTTTGTAACGGTACATATAGTGGTGATGATCTCGGATCTCTTGCCTTAGCAGATTTGCAACAAAATATTGAGAAATGGAATGCCATGACAAAAAAGTATCTGGGCGAAGTACGTTGTCTGGTTTTTCCGGGTGGCTCACATGTTTATAATAATGAAGAAAAACTGCAATTTCTATTAAATTCTGATTATTGTGTTTTTTATGGAGAGGGACCAAACACATATAATTTTTATGCTAATACATATATCCATTTCGATTTTACTTCAATTAACGGATTTACTTTAATGAATGCAGAACAATGGAATTTGGATCGTTTTATGACGGAAAATTCGGTCTTGGAGAATTGGCGTGATTAAGAAAAAAGCAGACTTGGAAATAATCGATATCAAGCCTCGCGGTTATTGTAAAGGGGTAGTTCGGGCGTTACGTATTGTAAAACGAACTCGTGAGGAAAATCCTGAAGCTACAATTAACATATTGGGGAAAGTCGTCCATAATCGCTATATTATGGAAGCTCTGAATTATTATAGAATTAAAACAATTGATATTCCGGGATTAACCAGAGAAGAGCTATTGCAATATGTAGATCAGGGGATTTTGATTTTGTCAGCTCACGGTACAGCTAAGAAGATTATTGAAATAGCTAAAGGCAAAGGGCTTACTGTAATTGATGCGGTTTGTAATGATGTAGTTTCAACTCATGATATTATCGGTCAAGCTTCAGCGCAAAACAAACAGATAGTTTTTATCGGTAAAAACTATCATCCGGAAACTGAAGCAATTTTGCAGAATTTTCCTCTAGTACATCTGATTACTCAAGAATCTGATATCGAGAGTTTAAATCTTGATTCTGCGAGAAATATTCTCATTACCAATCAGACGACTTTATCGATTTTGGAAATACAGAGTATTATTCAAGCGATCTTGGAAAAATATCCACAAGCTGAAGTAAATAATGAAATTTGCGGTGCGACCAGAGTTCGTCAAGAAGCCATTATTAAACAAGCTGATCTTGACGCATTAATTGTTGTAGGAGATCCTAACAGCAATAATACGGCAATGTTAGCGCAAATTGGTTTAGAACATGGAATTGAACACGTGGTGCGAGTCGAATCAATTGAGGACTTAACACTAAAGGAATTTAAACAAGGTTGGCGTGTAGGTATTACATCAGGAGCATCAACTCCAACCTACCTGACTAAAATGGTTTCGCATTACTTGAAGGAAGTGGATTTAAGAAATCCGCAAAGAAAGCCGAAAATTGATTTGACGAAAATCTTAGAATAATTTATGAGGGAATGAATTGTTAAAACGTTGGTATAAAAAAAGATTGAAACCTGATTTTCGAGTCAAAGATTTATTTAGTATTGACTGGGCAGAATTTAAAGCAAAAGGCATTAAAATGGTCTTTCTGGATATAGATAATACTTTAGCAGAACATGGGTCAAGGCAGGCAGATGATTATGCTCAGAGGGCTGTAAGTCTAATTAAAAGCTTTGATTTTCTGATTTGCATTTTGTCTAATGCGCTTAGTGATCGGATTGCTGATTATGCAAAATCTTTAAACGTTGAGTATATGGCACAAGCGAATAAACCGGGCATAAAAAAGATTCTGCAAAAATTAGCGGAATTAAATATTCAACCTCAACAGACTTTGATGATAGGCGATCAGATCTTTACCGATATTTGGGCAGGGAAAAGAGCCGGTTGTGTCACTATTATGGTTGAACAACGTTTTGCGAATGAAGCGATCCAAATAAGATTCAAGAGAAAATTGGAACGGTTTTTATTTAAACGGTATGAAAACCGTTAATTGATACTAAACTTGCAACACTGTAATTATTAATTTAGAATAAAAAACATCAATTAAGTAATAAAGACTGTTTTGCAATAACATGCCAAGAAGCTGTGGAAACAATCCGGTCTTAGCCTAATGTTCAGGCAGAGGAGGTTTATATGATAAGTGCAGGAGATTTCCGTAATGGTGTATCATTTGAAAGAGATGGTGAGATCTTTCAGGTAATTGAATTTCAACATGTAAAACCGGGAAAAGGAGCTGCTTTTGTCAGAACTAAATATCGTAATCTGAAAACCGGCACCATTAGAGAGGACAGTTTCAATCCATCTGAAAAATTTAAACGAGTTTCTTTAACCAGGCAGGATATGCAATTTTTATACGCAGATGGTGATTTCCATTATTTTATGGACAATGAAACTTATGAACAATTACCGATTACTGCAGATGTCTTAGGTGACAGTCTGAATTATTTAAAAGAAGGCACGACTTGTCAAGTAGTCTCATATGGTGGAGAAATAATTAATATTGAATTGCCGATTTTTGTTGAACTCTTAATCACACAATGTGAGCCTGCAGTTAAAGGAGATACAGCTACAAATGCAACCAAAACCGCAGTTGTAGAAACAGGTGCCGAAATAAAGGTTCCTTTATTCGTCAATCAAGGTGATGTAATAAAAGTTGATACGCGAAGCGGAGCATATGAAGAAAGAGTTCGCAGTTAGAAATTTAAGTAACACACGGTAAAGATTATGTCATATTTTACTGAAAATTCAATTAAAGGTGAACGTACAATGTCACAAGGCTTTGTCGCACAATATGCGGCTGAAGCTGCTCGCCAAGTTGAAGGTGTGCTCGATCTCGATTCCGGTGTTTTGGTCAGTATAAAAGAAGCTTTGGGTGTCGAACATGATGGTAGAGGTGTAAAGGTCGAATTCGGTGCAGACAATTCAGAATTTGTGACAATAACGATATATCCGATTTGCCGATTTGGTTATGTACTACCTGAAGTCGCTTGGAATATACAAGAAAAAATCAAAAATGATGTAGAGCTATATACAGGTCTAATTGTTGATTTTGTGCATGTTCAGGTGATGGGTGTACAAGCCGATTCCGAAGCAATTAATCAGAATATGGTATAGTGGAGAGCAATTATGGATCGTTTAATACGCGTGGTACGCATAATATTATATTTCTTTTTGGCATTAATTTCATTATTGTTTATTGCTATTTTACTCAATGAAGAGTTAATGAGCGGTGTGATTACTTTATTGGTGAGAATTGTCAGTCAACCACGCAGTAAGATTTTCTTTATAGTTTTGTTTGGCATTTTATTTGCCGGTGGGATTGCTAGTTTAGTTAATACTATTTTATCTGGCAGATTACGTAGGGCCAGAGTATCTGAAAGTCAAATGGGATCGATTGATATCGGTGTTGATGCTATCGAAAGTGTTGCGCTAAATGCGGCTCAATCTGCTCAAGCCGGTGTCAAAGCAGCTAAAGCTCATATTGCACCATTTAAGGGTGATAGATTATCGGTTAGACTTAATGTAATGGCTTATTCCAATGTAGAATTACCTGCCATGATGGCAAGAGTTCAAGAGCGAGTAAAAAAGGATGTTGAACGGTATACCGGTATTGAAGTTGCGGAAGTAATTGTTCGGGTTAGCCGGGTTGATACAATTGCAGCAAGGATCGAGTGATCACAGGAGGCGATATGCGCGATAAGAAAAACATTTTTTCTGCTCTGTTAGATCATTTGAAAACTGGTGGTTCAGGCAAAAAAGGAGCGGCAATTGGATTCGTTGTTGCCTTATTGTTGGTAATTTTTGGTTTATTGAAGACAATTTTTATTTTAATATTAACATTAATCGGATATTATATTGGTGTTAGACATTTTTCTGATGAAAAATCAATAAAAGAACTTTTTGATCGAATATTTCCACCCGGAAAATTTAGATAATAATCCGGAGACTTGAATAAAGATTTAGATAATTAAATGATAGTTGGAGGAATAAGTGAAACGCAGTTTAGCAAGAGAATATGCTTTTATGTTTTTATTCCAAATTGAAATCCAACCTGAAAACGTAGAAGGTCAGATTCACAATTTTTTAGTAAACTATCCCGTTTCCGACAACCAAGCCGATTTTTTTGAATCGCGGGTGAAAGGTGTTATCTCTGAAAAAAACAAACTGGATAATATCCTCGAACCTTTTTTAGTCAAGTGGACTTTGAATAGACTACCCAAAGTAGATTTAACAATACTGCGTTTAGCGATTTTCGAAATGAAATATATGCAAGATATTCCAAATAATGTTGCGATTTCTGAAGCTGTGCGCTTGGCAAAAAAATATAGTACAGATGAATCACGCTCTTATATCAATGCAATTCTTGGTAATGTTAACCGTGAAGTTTTAAATGAAAGTAAGTCGGAATGACTTATTCTGTTTCGGAATTAAATCGTTTAGTTGCAAAAATTTTAGATGATAGCCCTAATTTGGTTAACATCCAGGTTTATGGCGAAATTTCTGGTGGTAAGCTTTATCCTTCCGGCCATTATTATTTTTCCTTAAAAGATGAAAATTCCAGCGTTAGCTGTGTGATGTTTCGCTCAAATTACAGTCGCATCAAATTTTCTCCACAAAATGGCGATAAGGTTTCCTTAAAAGCGAAAGCGAGTATATATGAAGTTACAGGTCGTTTTCAGTTGATTGTTAATTCAATGAAACCGCAGGGAATTGGTGATCTGCATCAACAATTTGAATTACTGAAAAAAGAACTGTCAGCTCAAGGTTATTTTTCCGAAGAAAATAAAAAGACACTCCCTTATCTGCCAAATTTGATCGGGGTTGCTACATCCTCGGAAGGTGCTGTAATCAGAGATATAATCAATGTATTACGTCGTAGATTCCCAGGATTCAAGATGCATTTCATACCGGTTGCAGTTCAGGGAACCGGAGCAGCTGAGCAAATAGCTGATGCGATTAAGCTTTTCAATCAGAAAAATGAAGTTGACGTAATTATTATTGCCAGAGGAGGCGGTTCAATTGAAGATTTATGGGCTTTCAATGAAAAAGTTCTGGCAGATGCGATTTTTAATTCGAAGATCCCGATCATTTCAGCGGTAGGACATGAAACAGATTTTACGATTGCCGATTTCTGTGCAGACTTAAGAGCTCCGACCCCGTCTGCAGCAGCGGAATTGGTTTTACCGGAAAAGATAATGTTGCTTAAGAATATTCAGGTCGAACGGGAAAAATTAATTAAAACATTAGAACGTCAGTTATTTAACGCGAAGCAAACCTTGGATTTTTTGACGGAAAGATCCGTTTTTAAAAATCCTGTCACCATAATTGAGCAACAAAGACAGATTATAAAACAACTAAAAGAACGCATCGAACGTGAACTTAATCATCAAGCAATTAATCAAAAGAGACAATTGAAATTTCTTTGTGATAATTTAAAGGCTTTAAATCCTTTTTCCATTTTGGAGCGAGGTTATGCTTATATTGAAAGCTCAGAGAATAAAACTATTGATTCTGTTAATAAAATTTCTATTGGACAAAAAATCAAAATTCATTGGTCTGATGGAAAAGCCACAGCTGAAATAAATGAAATTAACAAAATTATGTATCAGGAGTAAATAATGACTGAGAAACTACCATTAGAAGAAATGCAATTAGATGAGATTCAACTAGAGGAGATTAATTCAGAGATTTTTCAATCTGAACAAGAGGGCAATCAGCCTCAATCTTTTCAGAATTCGATAACTGAACTAAAAAGCATTGTTGAACAATTGGAAAATGTACAAGGCGACCTTGATCAATCAATTAAACTTTTTAAAAGGGGTATGGCATTGGCAAAATGGTCAGAACAATACTTGTTGGAAATGGAAGAACAAATTACCGATATTGTCAATCAAAGTAAAATTGATTGAATCGAAAATAAAAGAGCGTAAAAATTTTCTTTCAATAACTTTCTCCAAGATGTTTTAAATATTTGCTAAAATATTTAAAACAAATTAAACAATGGTGATTCAAATGATTGCTTAACGCTGAAAGGATTTAAATATGAATGAAAACATGCAAAAATATGCTTGTTATTTAGATCAAGTTGAAGCCGAGTTAATGCGCTGTACTTCTGAACTAAAACTGGGTTCAGAGCAAACTGTGGTTGATGCGATGCGATACAGTTTGTTATCAGGCGGTAAGCGAGTTCGCCCGATTTTAACGTTGGCTGTTGCAAATGCTTTAGGATCTCCAACCGATCAAAATCTACTGCGTTTAGCATCTGCAATCGAAATGATTCATGCTTACTCCTTAATCCACGATGATCTTCCTGCAATGGATAACGATGATTTAAGACGTGGGAAACCGACCAATCATATTGTTTACGGTGATGGCATGGCTGTCTTAGCAGGAGATGGTTTGTTAAATTTGGCATATGAAGAATTATTCGATCTATGTAAGCTACAACCTGCACTGAATAAAGCATGCTTGAACATCGCTCGTGAAGCCGGAGTTAGGGGCATGATTGGCGGTCAAAGCATGGATATAACAAAATTTGAGTCGGATGATCAGGATGTGTCTTTGCAATATCTAATTAAGCTACAAAAATTAAAAACCGGTGGTTTGATTAAAGCTGCAACTTTAAGTGGATATTATTACGCTGAAGCAATGCAAAAGGCGAATAAGTTCAATTCGCAGCTGGAAGAATTGTTTGTTGTTTATGCAGATCGTTTAGGTTTGGCGTTTCAAATCAGAGATGATTTACTTGACATAATCTCCAGTAAAGATAAGTTAGGCAAATCCATCGGTAAAGATGCACGCGATAAGAAGTTAACTTTTGTGAGTTTACTCGGAGTAGCAGAATCGAAAAAATATGAAAAAAAATTATACGATGAGGTTATTTCGATTTTAGATAAACTGGAAAAATTGAATGTTAATATTAATTTTCTTAGCTATTTTACTTCGGTTTTAATGCATCGGGATTATTAAGTATCGGAAAATTTTGTTACATATTTATACAAAATAAGCTATAATGATAAAAAATTGCGGAGAATGTCATCAAATGAAAAAAATCGCTATTTTTCCCAATAGATCGCGTGATCCTGATTTTCAGGTTACAAATCATTTGGTAGAAGAAATTGTTAAAAATGGAGGCCAACCAGTTATTGAACCGGAGTTAGCAGGTGGCTTTCGATCTTCTCATATTGAATTTAATTCTTATACCGATTGTGATTTTATTATATGTTTAGGCGGAGACGGAACTTTTTTATCTGCGGCTCATCATCCAACGTCTAAAGGTTTACCTCAGATTGGTATCAATTTGGGTAGTGTTGGTTTTCTTACAGAAATTGAACCCGACCAAATTGCACAAGCTGTTCCTTTGTTACTTTCCGGGCAATATCAAATTGAAGAACGGATGATGCTTAATGTCAAATGTTATGATCATAATTCTAATTTAATTGACCATGGCTATGCCCTAAATGATGTTGTATTATGCCGAGGAGGCGGTAATACCGGCATTTTGACTTTTGATTTGACTATTGATAATAATGCGGTTGAACGTATACCGGGCGACGGAATAATTGTTGCCAGTCCTACGGGTTCAACTGCTTATAATCTTGCTGCCGGTGGACCGATTGTTCACCCGCAAGTAAATGTAATTTTAATTACACCTTTAGCACCTCATACCCTGCATAATCGAACTTATATTACAGATAGTAGGTCTGTTGTGAAATTACAATTAGTAAAAACATCCGGTCCTGCGATTTTTTCAATTGATGGTAGACAAGATATAGAAGTTGAAGCTGATCATTATGCTTTGCTTAGCGGTTCTGAAATGCAGTTTAATAAAATCCGCTTGAGTGATGATAAATTCTATCAAACATTACCGAGCAAGATTCAATTAAGGGGTATGGCAAGATGAATCCATCAAAGAATTTAAGACAGAGCAGAATTCTCCAAATTATAAAACAAAATAATATTGAAACGCAGGAAGAATTGGTTGATGCATTAAAATCCTTCAATATGGATGTTACTCAAGCCACCGTTTCCAGAGATATTAAAGAGCTTGGCATCTTGAAAGTTGCAACAGGTCACGGTAAACAAAAATATGTACCGATGAGTCAAAGCGGTGAGGGAGCTTCCGGACGCTTTATGACAATTTTTATCGAAGCTGTAATTTCTATCGAAAGTACAGATAGTTTTGTGATTATTAAAACTCTTCCTGGTATGGCACAAGCTGCAGCAGCTTCTCTTGATTCTATGCATTTGGAACAAATTATCGGTTCCATAGCAGGCGATGATACAATTTTTGCTGCAACCAGATCCGATCAGGCTGCAATTAAATTAAAAGCAATTTTACTTTCTATTTCCAATATCCATTCAATCTAGATATTTAAATATTTTGAGCAGCAATTTGAGTTAGGAGCAATAATAACTAAATGTTGAAAAAAGTCGAAATTAAAAATTTTGCCTTAATTGAGTTTGCTCTTTTTGAACCGGGTGAACATTTAACTGTGATCAGTGGTGAAACGGGAGCAGGTAAATCTTTATTGATTGATGCATTAGGTAGTCTGACCGGCAAAAGAGCTAATCGAGAAATTGTACGTACCGGATTTGATTATGCACGAATTGAAGCTGTTTTCATCTTAACTCCCGAACTGCAAAATTTGGCTCTTTTCCAAGGAATCGTAGACGATGAACAATTAATTCTCAGTCGTGAAATATATGCGGATGGCGGAAGCCAAGCCAGAATAAATGGTCGGTTAGTAAACAGTTCTTTGCTGCGTGAAGTTAGTGAACATTTGATCGGCTTGCATGCTCAGCATGAACAACAACAGATTTTCGATTCAAATGAACAGAGAAATTTACTGGATAAATATATTGGCGAACCAATTACAGATTTGCTTACTCAATGGCAAATTTTATTAAAATCCAGAAAAAACTTGGCTGAACAACTGCGAGAGTATGGCTTAAACCCAACAGAACGTGCCAGCCAACTCGAATTACTTCAATATCAAATTACTGAAATTACAAATGCTGATTTAAAAAATGATGAAGATAGAAAACTTTTGGAAAGAAATAAAGTCTTAGCGACACTTTCCAGAATGAAGCAAGATCTAATCCAAGCCAGAAATGTTTTGTCTGCTGATTCTGAACATGGTGCAGCCAGCCTGATTGCTCAAGCAGCAAGTACATTAGATTATAGTTCGCGTTTCTATGAAAAAACGCGTCAATATCAAGAACGTTTAAAACAACTGGCAACAGAGGTTTCTGAACTTGCAATAAATTTGACTGATATATATCAAGAACTTGAAGCGGAGCCGAAAGAAATTGAAACAATCAATCAACGTTTAGATCAGATTGATAAATTGAAGATTAAATACGGTGATACAATTGAAGAAATATTGAAATATTTAGCAGATGCTGAAAAAAGACTGAATGTCCTAAAAAGAAGTGAAGAATTATTTGCCCAATGCCGAGCTGACTTATTGACCAATGAACAAGAAATGAGCGAATTGGCTGATAAAATTCATGAACTGCGTATAGAAGCAAGTAAAGAGTTGAGTGAAAAAATTTCTCTTGCACTTGCGAGACTGGCAATGCCCAATGTCAAATTCTCTGTAGAGGTCAAATTGTTGGAAAAATCCGAAAAAGGCTATTATGGCCTATATGGTAGAGATCAGGTTAATTATTTTATTCAACCTAATGTCGGAGAACCTCTTATGCCGTTAAGCAAAATAGCTTCTGGCGGCGAAGTGTCACGTATTCTCTTAGCGATCAAATCTATTTTAGGTGAAAACGACGATCTCTCTGTTTTGATTTTTGATGAAATTGATAGTGGTGTCAGTGGGAATACGGCAATAAGTGTTGCTCAGATGCTAAGAGAAATTGCCGAAAACAAACAAGTTTTATGCGTATCGCATATGGCTCAAGTTGCAGCTGCTTCCGACACTCATTTCTTAATCGAAAAATCTGTTCAAGATCAACGGACTTCAACTCAATTAAAAAGGCTTGATTTATCAGAAAAAACCCGCGAAGTTGCCAGATTACTATCAGGCAATCCCGACGATCAATCCACAGTCAAACTTGCTGAAGAAATGATATTACAATATAAGCAACGTTAAGCCTGTTTTTATAGCGATGATTTGAATGTTTTTCTAAAATATTTTTGAAGTTATTCTGTATAAGTGATTGTCTGGTAATATTTTCCTTTAGACTATTCTATATAGTCAAGAAAAGTCATTATATCAGCAGGCAGTTTGGTTTTAAATTCCATATACTTTTTGGTAATCGGATGGGTAAACCCGATCAGCCTTGAATGAAGAGCTTGACGTTTAATAATACGATCTAAGATTAATTGTTGTTCATTAATTAATGATTTGAAATCATTTTGATACTCTGGACCAACTCTTTGAGGATTAATTTCTAATAAATTGGCAGAATCCAAATTATTTTGTTTAGATTTATTTTCTATATTTCTCTTAATCTCATAAGCATCTTTGGCAATTGAATTTTCATGAAAATTGAGAAAATTGAGATTCGGATCAATCGCCAAAATGTTGAAATTTGTCTGCTGATCAAATTCACAATAATTGCTTATGCCATACAAACCATCACCAAGTAAAGGGTGTCCGCAATATAAACTATGAACTCGTATTTGATGAGTTCTGCCGGTTTCAAGTGCAAACTCAACCCAATCAAAACATTGTTCTTGAAAAGAATAGATTACTCTGTAATTTGTTATGGCTGATTTTCCGGTTTGATCTACAACCCTAACCATAATACTATTAGGGAAACGCCTGATAGGTTGATCAATAACACCTTGTTGCCTGGTCCAATGACCATGAGTCAGAGCCCAATAAACTCTTCTTATCGGATTTTGCACAATGCGATAGTGAGCATGAGCATGTTTAGCAATAATCAATGCTCCTGAAGTTTCTCGATCAAGTCTGGTTACCGGATGCAATTTTTTGTCCGAAAGCAGATCCAATAATGTATTAGCCGGATGTGACATTGTCGGATGCACTACGAGATCCGATGGCTTATTTAAGACAATTAAATGATCATCTTCGAATAAAACTTCAACTCCGGGAACATGATTAGTTTTAACAGGTAATAATTCGGAAGAATTTTTACTTGAATGGGCAACAATTCGGTCACCTGTATGTACAATGTCAATCATTCGTCCCGGCTTGTCATTAATCCACAAATTACCGTAAAGGCGAATTCTTTTTTGCATTTGAGCGGAAATTCCGAATTCATCGATTAAAACATCAACGGCTCTCTTTGAATCTTGATTTTGATTTATGGTAACTTTAAATTCCATAACGATAATTTTATGAAAAATCATTTTATTGTCAATTGATTGCAATTTAAATAATCAGAATTGAGATGGAATTTTCCCGTTATTATCATTAATTGTCAAAAAAAGTAAAAGCTTTACTATACGTAGGAAGTATAATTGCTATATGACAACTCTTAGCGAAAACAAAATCAATAATGACAAAGAAAATAAAGATAACTGTGTTTATATCTCTCATTTCAGCGCGTTAAAACATTGGGATTTACCATTAGTAAAGCAATATTATCAAGATATTATCGATTCAATAAAAATTTATGAAGTATTGATTAGAAGTCGTAAAGTGAATCATGCTAAAAATGGAGTTAAAACTTATCTAAACCGGAAACACGTTCCGCAAAACGGATTGATGACAGTAAATAACAAAAAAATAGTATCACCTTATTTGTTATTTTTACAGCTTAGTGAAAATATGGATATTCTTGAAACCATTCTCATGGGAAACCTATTTTGTTCTAAATATGACGGACCGTTTTCTCAAGAATGTTTAGATGTTGTTAAATTAAGAAAATTTGTTGAAGCGGCAAAAGGACATAAAGGTCGCCAAAAGGCAATGCGAGCTTTGCAATATGTTCAGAACGGTGCCTGTTCCATAATGGAAATTTTTGTACATATGTTCTTTAGCTTACCGCTTATGCTTGGAGGGAGAGCAATTAAAGGTGGATATTTTAATTACAAAGTAATTTTAACTGAAGAACTGGCTGAAGCTTTGGATAAAGAAGTTTTATTCATAGATTATTGTTTTCCCGATAAAAAAATTGCATATGAATATTTGGGTGAATATCATAATCAATCAGTAGACCAGGATTCTAAACGAAATCTGATATTAAAAAGAATGGGTTTTGATGTTAACACTATTACTAAATCCCAATTATACGATAAAAACAACCTAAAACAACTTCTGATGCATGTGCAAAAAATACATAATAAACGAAATTATATAAGAACAAAGGAACATGAGAAAAACTTTCATAAACTATGGCTCTTATTACCTGGAAATTGATTCTATTATTTAATATAGAAAATCACTTGCACACTTTTTGAAGTTGTACCATTAAAAATTCGACCAAACTTAAAAAGTGTGCATTTTCAAGCGGAAACTACTGATAATAACCAAAGTCCTGCACACTTTTTAAACTTGTACAGTAAAAAATCCGGCCAAACTTAAAAAGTGTGCATTTTCAAGCAGAAAC
>JAAYNE010000125.1 GCA_012521015.1 Clostridiaceae bacterium
CCATCAGGGACTTGAACCCCGGACAAACCGGTTATGAGCCGGTGGCTCTGACCAACTGAGCTAATGGCCCGTACAATTTATGCAACGTAAGTGATTATACTAATCAAAAAAAGAGATGTCAAGTTTTACGTTCTACTGACACACTTAAAGTTAATTGCAATTAAACTGAAATTAAATTTGATATAACAACCCGTCTTTATGATTTACAGAAGAGTATTTACTCATCTTTTGCCCAACCGAATGATCTCTTAACTGCTTTTCTCCAGCCTTTAATGCGACCTCGACGATCTTCTTCCGCCATTTCAGGTTCGAATTCACAATCAATTGCCCAGTTAGCCAGCACATCATCTTGACCTTCCCAGAAGCCTGTCGCAATACCGGCAAGATAGGCCGCACCCATTGCGGTCGTTTCCGTATTGCTCGGACGTAAAACAGGGCTGCCGTTGATATCAGCTTGAAATTGCATTAAGAAATCATTATTTGAAGCACCGCCGTCAGCTTTCAACGCTTTCAGCTCAATACCGGAATCTTGCTGCATTGCTTCAAGAACATCCAATGTTTGATAGGCTAAGGATTCCAAAGTAGCTCTAACCAAATGTTTTTTGTTAACACCACGCGTAATACCTACAATAGTACCCCTCGCATATTGATCCCAATATGGTGCACCTAAACCGACGAATGCGGGAACTACATAACAGCCGTTAGTATCATCAACTTGACTGGCAATATATTCTGAATCAGGTGATGAATCGATAAGCCTCAATTCATCCCTTAGCCATTGAATTGCCGCACCGGCTACGAAGATTGAACCTTCAAGAGCATATTCAACTTTATCACCAATGCCCCACGCAATAGTTGTTACTAAACCGTTTTTACTAAATACCGGTTTTTCTCCTGTATTCATTAACAAAAAGCAACCCGTTCCGTATGTGTTTTTAGCCTCACCGGGTGAGAAGCAAGCTTGACCAAATAATGCTGATTGTTGATCTCCTGCTGCCCCGGCAATCGGAATCGGTTTGCCAAAATATTGCGGATCCGTTGTACCATATACAGCACTTGATGGTTTTACTTCCGGCAACATACATTTTGGGATATTCAAGATTTCTAAAATTTCATCGTCCCATTCCAGATTAATGATATTATAGAGCATTGTTCTTGATGCATTAGAATAATCCGTTACATGAACTCTACCGTTAGTTAATTTCCAAATTAACCAAGTATCGACTGTTCCAAATAGTAATTCGCCTTTTTCTGCACGTTCTTGAGCCCCTTCGACATTATCTAAAATCCATCTTATTTTGGTTCCGCTAAAATACGCATCGATTACCAAGCCAGTTTTCTCACGGAATTTGTCTACATAACCTTGTTCTTTAAATTTGTCACAAAGATCAGCAGTCCTACGACATTGCCATACGATAGCATTATAAATTGGGTTACCGGTATCTTTTTCCCAAACGATCGTTGTTTCACGTTGGTTAGTAATACCAATGGCAGCAATATCATCAGCTTTCACATTAACTCTATTAATTGCTTCAGTTGCTACACCAATTTGTGTTGACCAAATTTCGTTAGCATCATGCTCAACCCATCCTGCTTTTGGATAAATTTGGGTAAATTCATTTTGTGCCAGCGATACAGTCTCACCCTTTTCATTAAATAAGATACAACGATTACTGGTTGTGCCTGAATCTAATGCCATTACATATTTTGTCATCATGTCCTCCTATATTTTTTGGTCTCATAAAACTATAAATAAATTTTGCTCGACTTAAAGTCACTGCTCACCCACTTTTAACGATTCGGAAATTCACGTTAATTAACCAATGTCTCGACAAACTACTAAACTAGCGTCTGTATCCAATAATCTTTCAATTATTACATCACCAACTTTAACCGGAGCTTTTAAAGTCACACCATTGATCAGTTCCATAACTTCCTGCATTTTTGCTTTTGGCACTGCTTTATTGGTTTTTACCGGACATCTCGTCAGATCAGCACCTTTAATCTTTACAGTTGACGTAATAACTCTGGTCGGATTTTTCAGCTCGGCTTTTCCATAGGAAATACCTCTGGGACATGCATTACCGGTCACTTCATAATCATTTTCCGGATCTACTTTCAGATGGCAGCCTCGCGGGCAAACAATACAAATTATTTCTTGAACCATTTTTTATTCCTCCACAGAAACCGTTAGTTCTGTTCCTGAAATTTTTTCCAAGAGCTGACGCGGTAAATTCACATTTTCCATTTCAGCCGGAAACATAAACAGACGCTTAAATGATGCTATTTCAGACTTTGATTGATCACGGAATACAATTCTGCTCGGTTCCTTAAATATTTTTCTAACACGGAAAAATACTCGAACTGCTTTTTCTACATCATCAATTCTGATCTGTTGCGGTACGGTATAACCGATATTCGAATCTGTTTTTAAAGAAATGATTTTACCATCTTGCTTTACACAACCGCCGGACTGAACAAAACATGCTGCGGCATGACCCGCACTTTCTGCTTCTTCTGTTACGAAATCAACCAAATCATGGACATGCAAAACGTTGCCACAAGCAAAAATTCCTTGAGCCAGAGTTTCTTTATTCTCATAGACTATCGGTCCGGAAGTGCGTGGATCGAGTGGTACACCAGCTTCACGACTCAATTCATTCTCCGGAATTAAACCTACAGATAAAAGAACTGTATCTACATCATAGTAAATTTCCGTTCCGGCAATAGGTTTACCGTTTTGATCAACTTCTTGTACCGTTACCTGTTCAAC
Organism: Clostridiaceae bacterium; assembly: GCA_012521015.1. GTDB lineage: Bacteria > Bacillota > Clostridia > Saccharofermentanales > DTU023 > UBA5436. The sequence continues at coordinate 2,774 of JAAYNE010000125.1, forward strand.
TCTGTTCTGACCTTTAATATCTGTAATTGTATGAGAAAGGTATAAAGGAATGTCAAAATCCTGTAAGCACTGGACAATATTACGATTAAGTCCGCCGGGATAAGGCATCACTTCTACACAAGCAACTACTTCCGCACCTTCTAAAGTCATACGCCGAGCCATAATCAAACCGACATCGCCCGAACCCAGAATAATTACTTTCTTACCGACCATATAGCCTTCAATGTTTACATATAACTGAGCTTGACCCGCATTGAAAATACCTGCAGCTCTGGTTCCCGGAATTTGAATGTTCATTCTCGTCCGTTCACGGCATCCCATAGCTAAAATTACGGCTCTGCTACGTAAAATACGATAACCGTCAGCACTGCTCATTACGTGCACATAACGCCAATCTTCAGAATTTTCTAAATTTAATGCCATGGTATCAAGTGCCACTGCAATACTAGTCTCAGGTAATAAATCAATAAATCGTTTTGAGTATTCCGGGCCGGTCAACTCTTCTTTGAAATAATGTAAACCGAAACCATTATGAATACATTGATTTAAAATTCCCCCCAGATATTTATCTCTTTCAACAATTAATATATCATTCAAACCGTTTTTAGCTGCACCTAAAGCTGCTGCTAAACCGGCAGGACCTCCACCAATTACAATTAATTGATACTCTTTAATATTTTGCATTAGTCTCACCTCACCCTAATCTTCCTTGTCAGCATTTTTTGTCTGATCGACCAAAATATAACTACCCGCTTTATCAAGTAAAATATCCAAAGGTGAAATACCAGTTTCTCGTGTAATAATCTCTTGAACTCTGGGTCCGCAAAAACCACCTTGACAACGTCCTAAACCTGAACCCGCTCTGCGCTTGATTGCATCAAGTGAAAATATCGGCAATCCTCTACGTATTGCCGTAACAATTTCACCTTCCGTTATGTGCTCACAACGACAAATGATACGACCATATTCAGGATTTTCTTTTATAAAATCTGCTCGTTCCGCTTCCGGAATTTCTTTGAATCGAATAAGCTTTCTCGTACCGTCCCAATTAGCCTTTTTATTCAATTTAAGACCTTCTTCAGCCAACAGTTTGATTCCTTCTTCTGCAATTATCGGTGCACAAGTCAAACCCGGCGATTTGATTGCTGCCAGATCCAAAAAATTCGGTGCACTGATTTTAACAAAGAAATCATTATAATCACTATTAGCTCTGATCCCGGAATAATTTCTGATATTGCACCTGAAATCAAGACATGGTACGGATCTTTGGGCTTGTTTTGCTATAAAGTCCAGAGTCTCTCTGGTTGTTGAAGTATCTTCCGGATCAGAAATTACCTCCGAATCAGGTCCGACTAAAATATTATCGTGTACGGTAGGTGAGATTAAGATCCCTTTGGTAAGTTCGGTTGGACACGGGAATATCACCGCTTTAACCGTTTCACCGGCAGATCTGTCTAAAAGAAAATACTGTCCGCGAGTCGGATTTATTTTGAAAGCAGGTTCTGTAACCATATTATGAATTTTATCGCTATATACTCCGGCTGCATTAACAACATATCTTGCTTGGAATTGATCAGTTTCGGTTTTTATAAGATAACAATCAGATGCTTTTTGAATATCAATAACTTTTTGATTCAACTCAAGCTGTACACCTTCGCGAACTGCAACTTCCGCCATTGCAATCGTAAATTCCCAAGGATTGATTACACCTGATTCCGGAACCCAAAGTGCACCGATTACTTCTTCCGACAGATTGGGTTCACGTCTATGTGTTTCCTCACCGTCCAACATTTCCATTCCTTCTACTCCATTGAGTAGACCACGATCGTAATACATATCCAGCTTTATAAGATCATTCTCATCAAATGCAATAATTAAGGATCCGCTTTTTTTGAATTCGATATTCAAAATATCAACCAATTCAATACAACGCTTAACTCCTTTAACATTGTACTTACCCATCAGAGTTGCGGGATCAGGATCATAACCACCGTGAATAATCGCAGTATTGGCGCGAGATGCACCGAGAGAAACATCGTTTTCTTTATCGAGTAACAGCACATTTAAATTAAATTGTGACAATTTATAGGCTGTTGCACAACCGATAATGCCTGCTCCGATAATCAATACATCAAACATCTCCTGCTCCTTACTATAACTTAGACTAAAAATTTTTGTTCTATGGAGAGCATTTGCTTGACACTGATAGCATAAAAAAGCATACAGCTCCTGCTTAATATAGGTGCCACAACAATTTCTTTAAGTAATTTTGAATCTAACTAAGTCAATGATATTATACAAAAGTTTCTAGCAAATCAAACAGAATCATAAATATTCAGATCAATTTAGCAACTTTTAATTGTAAAACATACATTTTCTAAGTTACAGCGAATCACGACAAGCATCCGGATTATCACTATGATCATCTTCATAGCTCTTGCATCCCAGCTTCTAAGATAGTTTGTGAATGAAAAGACCACTGCGTAATTTTGGTTCAAACCAAGTTGATTTAGGTGGCATCAATTCATTTGCATCTGCAACATCAAACAGTTCAGAAATTGATGTCGGATACATAGAGAAGGCTACTTTCATTTCACCACTATCAACTCTGCGTTCCAATTCCGACAGTCCTCTTATTCCACCGACAAAATCAATTCTTTGATCTGTACGAGGATCTTCAATGCCTAGAATTGGTTGTAAAAGATTGTTTTGCATTATTGCAACATCTAATGAATTTACGGGATCACTCGGATCAAAGCTACCGGGCTTAGCAGTTAGTTTATACCATTCACTTTGATAGTACATACCGAATTCAGCCTTAGCCCGAGGATGATATATTTCATTTCCGACATATTCGACATCAAATTTTTCTTTTACTTTTTCAAAAAATTTATCTTCTGATAATCCGTTTAAATCTTTTACTAAACGGTTATAATCCAAAATTTTCAATTCATGATCCGAAAAAATAACTGCTAAGAAATAATTAAACTCTTCATTACCTGAATAGTCCGGATTTTCTGCTCTACGTTTTTTAGCAACTTCTACACCGGAAGCACATCGATGATGTCCATCAGCAATGTAAAGTGCATCCAATTTCTCAAATTCATTCACTAATTGTTGAATAACATCTTGATCATCAATTGTCCAGATCCGATGTGTTACACCATCAGAAGTAGTGAAGTCATATTCAGGTTGATTTTTTTTGAATTTTTTAACGATAACATTTATTTTTTCTTGTTTTTTATAAGCTAAAAAAATCGGACCGGTATTTGCATCTAAGATATCCACATGCTTAATACGATCTGCTAATTTATCCGCTCTTGTTTTTTCGTGCTTTTTGATTGTTTCATTCAAGTATTCATCTACTGAGGCACAACAAACCACACCGGTTTGACTTCTGCCGTCCATTGTTAATTCATAAAGATATAAATTATCTGTGGTATCTTGTTGCATGATTCCACGTTCAAATAGAGAATTCATGTTGATGACAGCTTGTTGATAGACCTGCTCGTCATAAATATTGATATTTCTATCTAAGGTCGTTTCCGGCCGATCAACTCGCATAAAGCTATTCGGTTTGTCTTGAATTTCAAGACGAGCTTCATCACTATTCATTACATCATAGGGAAGAGCTGCTACTTCGGGAGCGTATTTCGCAACAGGGCGAACCGCCTTAAAAGCTTTAATTTTTGCCATATTGTTCCTCTGCGAATCTATACTAAATTAGTCTGTAACTTACTAATCTACTTCGTTTCCCCCAATAAGTTTTCTCACTCGTACTACGCCGTTAATGGCTCTAATTTTATTGATTGTTTCACGATCAACTTCATCATCCACATCTAGCATCGTATAGGCCCAGCCCTCTTTATGGCGATTGCTCAATCGCGAAATATTTCTATTTGCTATGGTATTTGTAATCTGATTAAGCATATTCGGAATGTTTTTGTGTAATACGGTAATTCGATTATAACCGTTACATACGCCAAAATCGAAGTTCGGGAAATTTACGGAATTATGAATATTACCGTTTTTAATATAATCGAGCATTTGTTCTACAGCCATTTTAGCAGCGTTAAATTCACTTTCCGGAGTTGAGGCTCCTAAATGGGGAATATTGATCGTGCGATCCAACTTTAAGGTTTCTTTATCAGGAAAATCTACAACATAATGTGAAACAATATCGTTTTTAATTGCTTTTTTCATAGCCTTAACGTCGACTAAGCCACCACGCGCCAAGTTAACCACAATCAATCCGGGTTTTGCATTCATCAATAATTTTTCATCCACAAAATTATCGGTGTCACTGTTATAAGGAATATGAATTGTAATAAAATCGCATTTTTGGAATAAGTCACTGAGGTCATTTGATCTTTCAATATTGCTGTTGAGCGCCCAGGCGTGCTTCACTGTTAAGAACGGATCATAACCGTAAACATGCATGCCGAAGTCAACACACATATTGGCTACCAATGCTCCAATTTCACCTAAACCGATAACACCGACTGTTTTGCCAAATAGTTCCGGACCGACAAATTCTTTTTTACCTGATTCAACTTTGGTAATTACTTCACCGTCAGCATCCAGTTCAGCAGTCCATTTCAGAGCTTCAGCAACATTTCTTGATGCCATAATCATAGCTAAGGCAACTAATTCTTTAACTCCGTTGGCGTTTGCTCCGGGTGAATTACAGACAACAATACCTTGTTCAGAACACTTCTCCAAAGGAATATTATTAACACCCGAACCTGCACGTCCGATAAATTTCAATTCCGGTCCGAATTCCATATTATGCATATCTTTGCTCCTGACGATTATCGCATCAGGATTTGTAATTTCACTGTCTACAACAAAGTTTTTCGGAATTTGGTTTAAAGCTGTTTCATCAATATTATTCAATGTTAAAATTTTATAATTTTTCATTTTATCCTTCCAATAATATATTTCAAAGTTGTTTTTAGCTATTTCGTTTAGCAAATCCTTGCATGAAAGAAATCAGAGCATCTATACCATCCATCGACATAGCATTGTATATACTTGCTCTCATACCACCAACAGACCTATGCCCTTTTAAATTTTGTAAACCTCTAGCTGTTGCCTGTTTCACAAATTCCGCATTTAATTCATCATTTTCGCAGATAAAAGGCACATTCATCAAAGAACGATACTCTTTTTCTGCCGTACCATGATAAAAATCGCTATTATCAATATAGTCATATAATTTTTGAGCTTTCGTTTTGTTAATTTCCTCAATTGTAGCAACTCCACCCAATTTATCCAACCATTCAAAAACCAATTTACATATATAAATATTATAGCAAGGTGGTGTATTATACATTGAACCATTATCTGCATGAGTTTTATAATCCAGCATGGTTGGAGTATATTCCATTGCATTGCCAAGCAAATCATCTCGGATAATTACAATTGTGACGCCGGCAGGTCCCATATTCTTTTGAGCTCCTGCGTATACCAAGGCAAATTTATTCACATCATATACTTCAGAAAGAATATTTGAAGACATATCTGCAACTAAATCCAATGCTCCGATATCCGGTAAATTGTCAGGAGCAATCCTTGTTCCGTAAATTGTATTATTAGTACAAATATGCACATAGTCAGCAGCCGGATTAAAATCAGCCTTAGTAGTTTGCGGAATATAAGAATAAGTTTTATCTTTCGAAGATGCAACAATTCTTGCTTCACCATAACATGCCGCTTCTTGTTGAGCTTTGCTCGCCCAATTACCTGTAATCAGATAATCGGCCGTATTATTCTTGTTCATTAAATTGAGCGGAACCATCGCAAATTGAGTTGAGGCACCGCCTTGTAAAAAAAGCACATAATAATTATCCGGAATGTTCATCAATTTTCTCAAAAGCTGCTCAGCTTCATCTTGAATATCACTATAAGCTTTTGAACGATGACTCATTTCCATTACAGATAAGCCATAACCATGATAATTCACCATTTCTTCACCGGCTTTGTGCAATACTTCAACCGGTAATACAGATGGTCCGGCTGAGAAATTAAATATTTGGTTCATATTGTCCTCGTCCACTTTAAAATAATCATGTAAATGAATTAATATTCATTCAAAAATAACATTATCAATTATATTTTTCTTAAGCAATTATATACATATAATATTAGCGATTTTTTTAATTAATTTAGTCTAAGAAAACAATTTATGTATAGTTTTGCTAAGGCCATAAACAGATAATGATTTATAAATAGTTTGGTTAGTAAAATCTGGGCATAGTTCTCCTCTTATATAAATAGAAAGCAGAGGATATATCTCGTCTAACTGAGTAAAAAATGCGTAACGATTATCCTCAATAAATCTTGTTAAACTCTAATCTAAAAACAGCATTTAAATAGTTTAAAATGCAGTTCAAAAAATAAAAATAGTCCTAAATTCAAAAGCTCAGGACTATTTAATGATTGGTCGAGGTGACAGGACTTGAACCTGCGACCCCCTGTTCCCAAAACAGGTGCGCTACCAACTGCGCTACACCTCGATTAAATCAGCATTAACAATGATAGTTACAAATTACTTTTATGTCAAGCCGACCTGATTTTCAGATTGAATTACTCTTCAAATTCATATTTTAACCAATATAAAAAACTCTATGATTATATCTTGCTTGTTAATTTATTTTTTATTGATATAATTTAAATACAAATCATATTTCATTTACTTCAAATACTTTCAACTTTAGGTGGAGGTATTTTTTTATGGAAAACAATCACGAAATTATCCGAAAACAGCCCAGCTTACATTTTTCCATTTGTAGTTCAAATAAAGAGTTGTTTCTTAAATTTGAGCAATTTCTCAAAAAAGACGGAATGATCGGAATACCCGATTTGCAAGGCAATTTACATTATATTGTTGATGCACGTAAAGGATTTTATACTGCATACAGTAAAGTCAAACAAACAACTCTGGAGTTAATGGAACAAAAACTTGAACAAAACGAAAATAGGATTATAGTTTATGAAAAGATTGCAGACACGCTAGTTAAAAAATATGAATTTGACAGAAGCTTAATCGGTACAAAATTTATTAGTTATATGATAGTTCATTGCTTGCTCGATAAATCTTTAATGGTTTCATTATCAAAAAAACTTTATCCGGTTATTGCTAAAATTTTTTCCAGTACAGTAAATAAAGTGTGTTATAGCACCCGTTACACATTACGCAAAGTTGAAATTTTAGAAAAAAGGCAGAGACAAGATAAAGTAATAAAAGAATATCTATTGCCTGAAAATACATCGTATAGCAACAGTATCGTTTTACATAAATTGATCAATGAAGGCGAGTTAATGTTGCAAAAAATCAGTCAACAGATACCTACAACTACTGCACGAAATAAGATTAGCTCAAAAATCAGAACTCAGTCAAACGAAATTCTGAGCCAAAATCATAATACAAAGCAGAATATTTTAGTTGAATAAAAAAAGGCTATCGATTACTACACGACAGCCTTACAAAGTAAAGATACAAAAGATTATGAATTAACGCGATCTTTTAAGTTTTTACCAGCTTTAAAAGCAGGTGATTTTGATGCAGGAATTTTAATAGGTTCTTTTGTAGCAGGATTTCTTCCCATACGTTCTGCTCGACGGCGAACTTCAAAAGTACCAAAACCGACTAAAGTAACTTTTTCTTCTTTTTCAAGTTCTTCGGTAATTGTTTCCAAAATAGCATTTACTGCTTTTTGGCTATCCTTTTTGCTTAATAGTGTTTTCTCTGCAACCGCAGCGATTAATTCTGTTTTATTCATAGGAGCCTCCTTTTTTATAATGCAATCAGTATTATGCTTTGTTTTATAGGAATTTGTCAAGAGTAAAATCGCTAAAAAACCTTATATATCAAGATATTTACTACTTTTTTCAGCTAAAAATTAAAAAATATACAGTTAATTCGCAAAATTTATTAAAAATAAACAATTTGATCAATATAATTAGAACGAGATTTTTATAGTTTTTTCTAAAAAAGATAGGTTAATCGAAAGCTGAAACTATTTGACAAGAAATTATTTTATGGTATTATAACTAGGCTAAATTGAATTTGCTTGCTTAGCTCAGTTGGTAGAGCAGCTGATTTGTAATCAGCAGGTCGGGAGTTCGAGTCTCCCAGCAAGCTCCATATTATAATTATAATAGATTACCGATTAACAAGTATCACAAAATATCACAAAACTAAAACTTCACCCCCAATAACATCAATCGCTTCTTGTTCCAAAATGAGTTGCCCGGAATTATTATTGAAGACAGTAACTGAACAATTATTAATTCTGAATCTCTGTGGGGGAAAAGTTAAATTGCGTATAATGGAAATTGCACAGTTAATTAGTACACCATGCGAAAAAGCAATTACTGTCTCATCTTCGTGTTGTATAAGCATGTTCTCGAAGAATCTTTTTGCCCGTTCCATTACTTGCTGTATAGATTCTCCTCCTTTGAGTGGAACATAATTTTCCCAATCATAGAAATAGTTGTATAAATCATGGCTTTCATCAATATCTAAATTGTTATAACTATAACCTTCATAAATTCCGAAAGCAATTTCCATAATTAAAGGTTCAAGTATAATATCTACATTATTCCCAAATACGATTTCTGCAGTTTCTCTGCTTCGATTTAATGGACTTGTATATACGGCATCGAATTTTTTGTGTTGCAATATTTTAGCTAATTTTTGAGCTTCCGCCTCACCGGTTTCATTTAGTGGAATATTGACTTGACCTTGCATTCTGTGCCACTTATTCCATTGTGTTTCACCATGTCTGATCATGAATAATCTCATGTTATCCCCTTATAATCCGATAGGTTAAAATATTAATTAAAATTTCTTTAGCAAACGTTTATGTTATGCCCTCGAGTTTTTCAGTATCTTCATATTTTCCGATCAAAACTAAGTAATCACCGCTTTGAATCCTAACTCTTGCTATGTCGGATAATATAGTTTCACCATTTCTTCTAAATGCTACTACTGTTAAATTGTATTTTTTCGCAAAATCAATTTCGATCAAGTTTTTACCAACCCATGAATCCACAGCTTCAATTTCCATTATTGTATATTCATCACTAAAATGGAGGTATTCCATAAAGTTACTACCGGACAAGCTGCGCGCAAGACGTTCTCCCATATCGATTTCCGGGAAAATAATCTGATTTGCCCCTAATTTTTCCAAGATTCTGGCTTGCATATATGAATTAGCCTTTGCTATTATTCGCGGTATATTATGATCTTTAGCAGCCAGAGTCGCAATAATTGATGATTCCAAATCATCTCCGATTCCAATTATTGCTACATCAAAATTTGATAGCCCTAACTCCTCAACAGCTTTTTCATCTAACAAATCACATTGCACAGCAGCTGTTACTTCATTTGCAAGTTCATTGACAACATCGTAGTCACTGTCGACTACCATTACCTCAACATCAAGTTCAAATAACTTCTTGGCTAATGATGATCCGAACATACCGGCACCAAGTACAACAACTGATATATTTGTATTCATAAAACATTCCTTTCATCCAGAATATTTATTTTCAATAATCTCTCTATATACAATACATGAAATACATGAAAGAATCTTTGATCATTCGAAACATTTTTAAATATTAATGTTAAATATACATCATATTTCCGGGTTAATTAATTTCAGATTAGATTAATCGAATAAGAAGCTAAATTACCCGATCGCAATATTCGCTTCCGGATAATTTAGTTTACTTGGACTAGTACGATTGCTGATCGCAAATCCCAAGGTTAGTGGCCCGACTCTGCCTGCATACATAGTTAACGTAATCATCACTTTACCAAAAGCGGTTAAGTCTGGAGAAATTCCTTTAGATAAACCGACTGTTCCATACGCTGAAACCGTTTCAAAAACCAAATCAATAAATGATGCTTTTTCGGTAATAGTTAATAAAAACGAAACTGAAATGACCAACATCAAACCGACTATAACTAATGCCAACGCTTTGCGGATTGTGTTTAAACCAATTTTTTTATGAAATGCAACCGGGTCCTTTTCTCCCTTAATGGTTGAAATGGTTGAAAGAATCAGCACACCAAAAGTCGTAGTTTTTAAACCACCTGCAGTGGATCCGGGTGAACCGCCAATGAACATTAAAAGAATTAAAAGAAATGCCGAAGAATCTCTCAAACTTCCTATCGGAACTGAATAAAATCCCGCTGTTCTGGCAATTACCGATTGAAAGAACGATTGACCTACCTGCACGGAAAAACTTTCATTGCCCAGAGTTTCAGGATTTGAATATTCCAAAATGAAAAAGAATAAAGCACCCAAAAAAATTAACAGTCCGGTAATTGTTAAAACTAATTTGCTATGAACGGAAAGAATTTTAAATTTTCGTTTTTGCAAAATTTCCTGAGTTACCAAAAATCCTAAACCGCCAATTACGACTAATGCCATAATAGTTATATTGACGATAGGATCTTCACGCCAAGGATAAATTGAGTCGCCTAAATTATCAAAACCCGCATTACAAAAAGCGGAAATCGCTTGAAAGACTGAATACCAAAGACCTTTTATCAAACCAAATTGCGGAACAAATCTTGTTGCTAAAAGCAAAGCACCAATTCCCTCAACCGAAAAAGTAAAAGCTATAACATACTTCAGCAAGCGGATAATTCCGCTAAATGTATCTAAATTTAATTGTTCTTTAAGGATTTGTCTGCTTTGTAAACCGATTTTTTTTCGCAAAACAAGCGGAAACATCGTTGCCAAAGTCATGATACCCAAACCACCGATTTGAATTAATAATATAATAATGATTTGTCCGGCAAGATTCCAATGATAAGCTGTATTCACAACTACTAAGCCTGTAACACAAGATGCAGATCCTGCAGTAAATAAAGCATTGACAAAGCCGATTGATTCACCGGATCTGGTTACGACACTGAGATTTAGCAGACAGGCCCCGCTCAAGATCAGCAAAGCAAATCCGATCAATAAAACTAAGGGTGGATTCAAGCTTAAATTGCTGATTTTCTCAGACAGGTTCTTGAAAATGTTTTTCATACCGTATTAATTACCGTAAAGTATTTTTATCCTTCTAATTAAGAGATTACTAATAAATTTATTATTTCGATTCATCTTTATTAGCTAAAAGATCGCGAATTTCTTCTAATAAGAGCACTTCGTCTGATTTTGCTTCTTCTTCAGCTTGCTCAGACTCTTCTTCCTCTTTCTTAGCAAACATTGTCCGCATCTTATTAATAGCCTTGACGACTAAGAATACACATAATGCAATGAGCAGAAAGTTTAAGATCATTTGAATCAGATTACCGTAATTTAATGCTAATTCAGGCTTAACAACTTCTCCTGCTTCAACAACTGCTGGCTTAAATACATATTTCATATCTGCTAAAGAGATATCGTTGAGCAACAAACCGATTACAGGCATAATGATGTCTGCTACTAAGCTATCAATAATGGCTTTGAACGCAGTACCTAAAACAATACCAACTGCCATATCAATTACATTGCCTCGAGCTATAAACTCTTTAAATTCTTTCCACATAATTTCTCCCATAATTAATATATTGTTTCAATATTCTACCGAATATATTCTTCAGACAAAATTTCTAATTTTTCCAGCCCAATCTCTGATAGGCAGCCGCTGCATAAGCCGGTAATTTGCTCGGTAATACTCCTCTGACCCCTAGATCAGCAACAGCTATATCGGCTAGCAGGCCATGAAAAAATACAGCAAGTGCAGCTGCTTCCGTCTGATTTGGCATTTGGGCTGTAAAGCCGCTGAGCAAACCGGTTAACACATCACCGGATCCGGCTTTTGCCAAACTTTGATTTCCGCTTGAATTAATATATACCTCACCTGAAGGTAATGCAAGTACCGTTGCATGACCTTTTAAAACGATATAAGTTGAACTGCGTTTTGCAAGTTTTGACGCTGCAGCTTGGCGATCCTGAGCCAATAATTCTGCCAAATCAGGTGCCAAACGCTTAAATTCCCCCGGATGCGGGGTTAATATTGCAGGTTCCTTCCCTCTAGCGACTCTGTCTTGGAACAATTGCTGCCAATTTTTAATATCAGATAAATAATTTAAGCCGTCGGCATCAATTATTAATTTTTTAGCTACTGAACAAATATAGGTTAAATAATCTGTTAACCATTCCGCCTTACCAGCTCCGGGGCCTAATCCAACACTATCTACTTCAGCAATTGACTTTTTCCAGTTATGAATTGCATTAGTTTCATTCACATTATCTTTAATTTCAACATCATTCGAGATATCTGAATTATTCGATAAAGCACTACCGGGTATTGCCGCAATTAAGCTTTCCGGTGAAACTGCAAGCAAATCCGCAACTATAGTTTGGGGTGTTCTGACATAAGTATAGCCAACACCCGTTGCATGAGCAGCTTGAAGAGCAAGGATTATCGCTCCGCTCATACCATCTGAACCACCAATCAATAATGTTTTACCATAATTTCCTTTATGGGATAGTTCTGAACGCTCTGTTTCAAGACGACTGACTGTATCTAGAGTTAAGACTCTTGATGAAAATAAATCCCTATTTAATTTTTTAGAAAAGTTAACCAATTTTGTTTCAAGCCAAGACTTTGGCATACTGAGCGGTGCCATAATGATTTCACCACTATAAGCACAGCCCGGTTCTGCCGCTAAACCCGTTTTGAGCGCACTAAACGTTACTGTATAATCAGCTTGAAAAACTTCCTGATCACAAGCACCGGTCATACTATCAATACCTGTTGGAATATCAATTGCAATCCGACAAGTATTTTTACAAGCATTGACAATCTTTAACAAAAATAAAATATCTTGCGTTAAAGGTCTTAATAAATTGAAACCGGTACCCATAATTCCATCAATAATAAAGTCATATGAATCCGGTATTAATCGAAGTTTCCGCGGATTTGATTCCGTAACATCAATTACATCTAAAGAAGAAATTCCATCAGATAAATTCGCTGAATTAGAAATGTCAATTGAACCAGAAATATTTACGGAATCAGAAGTGTCCACTACATCAAAAATATCATTTTTTGAATTTATTGCTACATACTCTTGAAAACTGTTGCAATTGAGTTGATAGATCCGACAACTTCTATCGTCAAGAGCTTTAATGAAAGCGCTCTTATTTTGTGCAGCATCTGGTGGCAGTGATTTTTTCGGAAATAAATCTAAAACACTAACTTTGTAACCATAGGCTGCAAGTTGTCTTGCACTTGTCCATGCATCGCCGCCATTATTACCGGCTCCTGCTAAAAACAAGACATCTTGTCCACTATTCCCCAATTTAAGAATTAATGCGGTTACAGCAGCTGCCGCTTGTTCCATCAAGACTATACTCGGCAAACCGAATTCATCAACAAAAGCTTGATCTAAATATTTTTGACTCGCGGAATTTATTGTAGGTAATGAATTTTCTAAAGTTCCCATTATTTTACACAAAACAAGAGGCTATCTTAGATTCAGAAAAACAAGCTCTCTAATAAATCTTGAAGATAACCCCTAATTTCAAAGTTTAACTAAGCAAGATGCCTATCCAAAGCTGCAGTTAATTCTTCGTAAGGTCTTGCTCCAACCATTTTTTCAACAATTTCTCCATCTTTGAAAATATAGATTGTAGGAATTGATAATACACGAAAACGCTCTGCTAACGCACCTTGTTCATCAACATTGATCTTACATACTTTAGCTTTACCCTGATATGTCTCACCGATTTTTTCAACAACCGGACTAACCATACGGCAAGGACCGCACCATGCAGCCCAAAAATCTACCAATACCGGTAAATCACTTTCAAGTACTTCACTCTCAAAATTATCTACTGTAACATCTAAAGCCATAATGCACCTCCTAAATATATTTATCGTCTTTTTGTTTTCGTATTATACGTCATTACTGTATATTTATTTGTAACAGATGACACCTATTGCATTCCAAATATTTTATACAAATTCTTGAAGGATTGAATCCGGGGGAACTACAATAGGATCAACGCGAGGAATTTTATTACATACTCTAATTAAGCGTTTTGCCTGTTTAATTGCCAAATTTAAGTCGGCATAGAAAATTCCTGCTTTGACATTGTTGGAGGGTGGCAATTCACCTTCCATATATTGATTGATTGATATTTTCAATTGTTCTCTGGCTTTCGGTACAATTACGGAATACTCATATTCCAAGGCTGAATTAACATAAAAATCTGCCGATTTCAAATAAATTGGAACAAATTCTTTTTCAGCTTTAGCAATCATCGGCCAAAAATCAATCGTCGACAATGCGGTGGCACCACGGTGAAAAACGTCCCTACTCAAGCGTCTCAATATTCTCATATCCACATGATCAAGCATTCTGTTATCCGCCAACAAACTGGCATACGGCATAATGAAGATCCCAACCAAGCGCTCTTTAGCTAGATCTTTTCTCAATTCATCAGACAAACCATGCAATCCTTCAATCATGTAGGTGTCACCTGGCTGTGGATTAATTATTTTATGTTCTTCTAGAATCCGAGATCTGCTCTTGAAATCAAAAGTCGGAATATTGACTGTTTGCATTTTCTCCAGTGACTGCAAATCATCATGCAATAATTCCAAATCCAATGCATCAATACTCTCATAGTCAGGACGACCTTGTTCATCATATATCGGACTTTTGGTACTATAATAATCATCCATCGAAATCAAATGAGTTCGCTTGCCGTTTTCTGTTAGATTTCGAGAAAACAAAGTCGAAAATGTTGTTTTGCCGGATGATGTTGGACCGGATAAAAACACAAAAGAAATATCTTGATGTGCTAATACATAATCAGCTATCTCTTGAACTTGTGCTTTAAATCCTTGTTCACACTCTTCAACAAATCGGAGGAATCTGGTGCTACCCAGCTTTCTCTCCAAATCACCGATTGTAATTAGTTTTATTTTTCCTAATTCCGCCATTTTTTATCCTTTTTATTTATTAATTTTATCTTCAACCTCTATATTATTATGTCTTAAAACTTTATAGTCTCATGCCCAACTTTACGTTATATAATTTAAATATTTCTATTTAATATATTGTAAATATTGATTAGAAAACTGCCCAGGTTAATATAACATAATTCCCTTGCCCAACTGATTGCTACGATTGATACTTAATCTGAGGATAATAATTTCACAGCATTTTTCGTTAAAAACAAAAATTATTACCGGGATTTTCTGCATAGGATAAGATTATACTATTATTGGCATATTTATGCTTGGCAAAAAATGTAAAAGTCGTAATTTCAACCTGAAAGTCAGTCAATCTTTGCTGCATTTCTTCAGCAAATAATTTGTAGAAATGCTCATAACCGAAACCATGCATCGGCACAACAATTTGCGGTTTCAACAGTTCAATCAAGTCTTTTGATCCATTCAGCAATGGTTCTTCTTGATAACCGTCACTTGTACAACAAGGTAAAAATGCAATTTTCACAGGAGCAAATTTTGTAACCTGGTTCTTTAGCCAGGCAAATTCTTTGGCAAATCCTTCGTAAAATTCAGGTGAATCATCCCACACTGCCAAATCTCCACCGTAATATACTGAAAAATCTTCATTGCGATCTTGTAATAAAACAGCTCCACCTTGATCAGTAGAACCGGTATTGGCAAAATTCAGGATATCGACATTTATAGTAGTTTGCGGATAAAGTCGACAAAAATTTTTATTTTTCATATATTCTTCAAACTCCAATTCATGTTCGTCGGAAAGAATATACAATAAATCATTGTCTAGAAACTGTTGTACTATACTCAAGTCATAGTGGTCTGCATGTCGATGTGAAGAATATCCGATTAGTTTAGAATATTTCGATTTTTGTTTTGTCAGCTCAAAAATACCTTCTGATATTTTACCTTGTTTTGCTCTTTCAGGTAATGCACCATAATCTATCAGGATCGCTTTGTTGCTATATTCAATAAAAAATGAACTGTGGTTCAAATAAGTAACTCGCATGATATTCTCCTACTATATAAGGTTATGTTTTATCAACTCAACATAATTCACTATTAACAATATATCTCAAAAAGATAATCCAGGCATCTTTTTTATAAAAAATTACAAAAACGTTACACTATTTGAGAGTTTTAATAGATCATGCTATTTTACCAACTGCTTAACCATTTGGAACATGGTGATCAAAACACCTGTCACTCCATAACCGATGGCTAGGTTTTCACCTGTTGAGGTTCTGATAAAAATTTTCAGAATATAAAAATCCGGATCGCGGCAAAAATTCCTAATGTATTTTAAGCAACAATCCGGATTTATGTCTCAAATTATTAATTATTATATATCAATTACTCCTTTATAATATCTTCTAAAGGAACCATTTCTTCACCAAAACCGCCATCAATTGCATCTATTATAGCTTGCAAATGCTCAGATTCATTAGGTCCGTCAACTTTGATTTCAATCTTTGAGCCTTGTTTAATCCCTGCTCCCATCAACATTAAAACACTTTTAGGGTTAATCACTTTGTCTCCGAATAATAGCTTAATATCAGAATCCATTTTAGAGCATAATTGTGATAGCTCTGTTGCAGGCCTTAGATGTAAACCTGTTTTGTTTCTAATATAAATTGTTGCTTCAACCATAATGTTTTTCTCCTATTCCTTTTATTTTTTTAAATAGATGTATTGGTTACCATAAAATCTTTATTCAATAATAATTTCCCAGGTTCATTCTGTTTAATTATTCTTCAATCCCTAACAACTGATATACTTCTTCTGTTGTGGAACAAGTCAATACTTTTTCTGCTAACTCTTGAGCTTTTGCATAGTTCAGATTTCTGATTTTCTCTTTGATAATCGGAGTTTCGCTGGCAGCCATACTGTATTCATCCATACCAAATCCGAGCAATACTTCTGTTATGTTAGCATCCGAAGCAAATTCACCGCACATACCTACTTCAATTCCGGCATTGTTAGCAGCTCTAATTACTTGGTTAATTGCTCTTAAAACAGCTGGATTATATGAATCATACAAATATTCAATCCGTTTATTGCCGCGATCTACTGCTAAGATATACTGTGTTAGATCATTAGTGCCAATGCTAAAGAAATCAACAACCTCTGCCAAAGCATCTGCCATCATTACTGCTGCTGGTGTTTCAATCATAATTCCTATCGGAACATCGCCGGCATATTCAGTACCTGCAATTTCAAGCTCTGCTTTGCATTCTGCCACTAACTCTCTAACTTGTTTTATTTCATTAACTGATATTATCATTGGAATCATAATTTTGATCGGTCCATATGCTGCTGCTCTCAATAATGCTTTAAGCTGAGTTTTGAAAATATCAGATCTTTCCAAACACATCCTGACTGCACGCCAACCCAGAAACGGATTTTCTTCAGCATCAAATTCATAATATGGCAATGACTTATCACCACCGATATCAAGAGTACGGATAATCAGTTCTCCGTTTAGTGCTTCTACTGCATCTTTATAAGCATTAAACTGTTCATCTTCAGAAGGAAAATCAGTGTTATCCATAAAAAGAAATTCTGTGCGGAAAAGACCAACACCATTGATTTTATATTTCATTGCTTGTTTAATTTCTTCAGCACTACCAACATTGGCATAGACTTTTAAAGTTTTACCGTCCTCAGTTATCACCGGCAAATCAATTTTTGCTTCAATTTGTGCCTTTAATTCAGCATCAGCTTTTGATTTTTCAAGCAAATTATTCCTGATTTGTTGGTCGGGATTAATATAAATATCACCGCTTGCAGCATCGAATAAAATTTGATCGCCGGTTTCTACATTTTCCAGAATTGTGCCTGCACCGACTAATGCCGGTAAACCCAAGCTTCTTGCTATAATCGAAACGTGAGAAGTTACACCGCCTTTTTCAGTTATAAAACCTTTGACATAATCGAAATTCATACTGGATGTATCCGACGGTGTGAGATCATCAGCAATGATAATTACCTCTTTTTGAATATGAGCCAAGCCGGCAAATTCTTTGCCTTGCAGGGCAGCCATGAAACGAGCGCCAACATCTTTAATATCAACAGCTCTTTCCTGCATATATGCATCATCAATTCCGGCCATCATTGCACTCAATTCTGCAATCGCATTTTCGACAGCTAACTCAACATTCTGTTTTTCATCTTTGATTTTACTTGAAACCATTTCTTTTAAAGCAATATCATTTGCAATACTCAAATGGCCTGCAAAAATTGCAGAATCTTCAGCTAGTTCACTTAAGTCTTTTGAAACTGATTCAACTGCTTTTTCAAAAAGCTCAATATTTTCGGAAATTTCTGCTTCGCTATTAATCAGGTATTTTGCTGCTGTCAGCTCCTCTTTTTCATAAACATATGCTGCTGCTTCCGCTATACCTCGAGTAAAAGTTCTTGCAACCTTGATGTGTTTCATATGCTATCTCCTCTTTAAGTATTCTATAAAAATTTGAATAAACTATTAAGATGTTTAAATTGTACATCAAAATAAATATATTTGATATTGTAAGTAAATATTATAAGTAAATCAAAATTACAAATAAAAATTATTCTATCGATAAAGCCCTTATAGTTGGTGTAAATTAAAAAAGTGAGTCATGCCCACTCTTTGCTACAATGGTTTTGAAGAAAAATCAAAGTAAGGAGCAGAACATGACTCAACTTAATATTACACTAAATGA
>JAAYNE010000126.1 GCA_012521015.1 Clostridiaceae bacterium
ACAGATGCTCCGGCTTCCGAAACAATCAACCACTGCAATTTTAATTTATTTCGTTCGACAAATTCAGCAATCCATAATTCAGATTCTCTGGAAGCAGTACCGTTGCCTATCGCCACAAGGTCAACGTGATGTTCTGACAACATTGCCAGTAATTGTTGCTCTGCATACAAAGAGTCTTGTTTTGATTCAAAAGGATAGATCGTATTAATTTCAACTACTTCACCTCTTTTGTCAATCAAGGCTAATTTACAACCATGTGTGTAGCCGGGGTCCCAGCCAAGAATATTGCAATCTTTGATTGGCGGTTGTAACAATAAATTACGCAAATTTTTGGCAAACATTTCAATAGATTCATCTTCGGCAATTCCACTTTTCATCTTGAATAAATCATTGCGCAAAGAAGGAAACAATAAGCGACTCCAACTGTCTTCGCACATGGCAAATAATCTGGGATACAGTTGGGAATTTTCCGGGATATACCAACGGCTTAATAACGATACAATTTGTGCATCAGGACATATAAAACTAACCCTGAGAAAACCTTCCCGCTCACCTCTTTGAATTGCAAGCCAACGATGAGCTTCCATTGTTTCAATTTTTTCCTGATAATCATAATACATACGATATATACTGTCGGAATCCGTCTTTTGTTTGGTTTGGATAAGACCTTCCTTCAATAATAATTTGCGCAAACCTCGCCGGACATCAGGTTTATCCGATAAATCTTCCGCCAAAATATCCAGTCCACCTTGGATCACGGACTCAACGGATTTAAGCTCCGGGATATCTGCTTTAGTAAGAAACGCTTGAGCTCTCTCCAATAAGCCTTGCTCGGTTGCATTGGCCGACAGCATGTAATCAGCCAAAGGTTGTAAACCTTGTTCGATCGCTTTACTTGCTCTGGTTTGTCTTTTGATTTTGTATGGTCGATAAAGATCCTCGACTGTAGCCAGATTAGATGCTTCAATAATTTTTGCTTCAAGTTCCGGTGTTAATTTTCCCCTCTCGGCTATTAAACGCAAAATTTCTTTTTTTCTTTCCTTTAATTTAAGCAACCTCTGCCATTCAGTTTCGAATTTACGCAAAGTCTGATCATCTAAATCTCCCGTTTCCTGTTTACGATAACGCGCAATAAAAGGTACCGTATTTCCATCCGATAAAAGATTTATAATCTGTTCAACATTGAGCCGGGCTATCTTAAAAGTTTTGCTTAATTGAGAAATAATTGTTTGCAAAATGTTACCTCTGAAATTTTATTTGAAATCCTATTTAAATTTATTGATTTTTTAAATTTTTATCTTAATCGTCTTGAAATTTACTTTGAAACTTACTTATCTCTGTCAATTCGTTTCAGAGATCTGCACTGTCCTTACCCTGATTAAGTTCTTCATACTTAAAAGTCTTGGTTTCTGTATCACCATCTATTTCTAAAAAAACGCGTGCGGTTTCTTTAAGTAAATTAACAGAAGCTACTTTGCCTTCTCCCAAAGGAGTTTGAACAATTTGACCAACTTTTGGCATCCTTTTATACGCATCAACATAAGCATCATGTTCATATTGCAAACAACATAATAATCTACCGCAAACACCCGAAATTTTCGCTGGATTCATTGCCAGATTTTGTTGTTTCGCCATTTTAATTGAAACCGGATAAAAATCCTGCAAGAATGAGCAACAACACAGTTCTTGCCCACAGACGCCGAGTCCGCCGATCAGACGAGCTTCATCTCGCACACCGATTTGACGCAGTTCAATCCTCAATCGAAAGACACTTGCCAAATCTTTGACCAAATCACGAAAATCTATTCTGCCGTCAGCTGTAAAATAAAAGATAATGCGTTGATTATCAAACATGCATTCAACATCCACTAAAGTCATATTAAGATCGTGCTCTTTAATTTTCTCTTTGGCTGTTTCAAAGGCTTCTTCCTCTATTTTCAGGTTTTCTGCAAAATGCTCCAGATCTTCTTCAGTTGCTTTGCGCATAACCGGCTTTAATTCATGTTCAAACTTACTAATATCTATATTGGAAATTTCTCCGGTGCAAAAACCTAAATCCACTCCTTGCGAAGTACTGACAATTACCGCATCATTTGTATGTAAATCCAAATCCTGTGGATCAAAATAATATACTTTTCCTCGCCCGTGCAAACGCACGCTAACTACCCTTGTCATCTATATGTAAATCCTTTCTTAGTGTTAATAACAACTGCCCGATCATACCTTCAAAACTTGCATTGACTTTGCTCGCTTGACGAACTTCCGTAATTGCGTCAAAAGCATGCAATAGATTTTTTATACAATCCTGCTTGGCATTAACAGATTTATTCAAATACGTTTGAGCTAATTTCAAAATACGAGCTCCTAAATCAGGTTGTTTCAGCTGTTCAGAATTTTGATCACGTAAAAGAACCAATAAATCTCTGATCAAACCTTGCCATAAATCAAAAATTAAATCAGCATGCTCTCTATTATCTTTAGAATAATCTATACCTGAGGATAAAAGTTCAGTCCGATTCGTTGTCGGGAACTTGAAGAATAGATCATTTGCCTCTTGCCGTATCTTTTTGAAATCTTCATCAATTGCTATCTGTAATGCATTGCCCGGATTACCTGAAGCATACTGCACGATAAAATCCAAGTCTGTGGTATGATCATTTTGTTTCAGTATGTGTTTTATTTCATTATCTTTATATCTTTGGAAGTTAAAAATTGCCACTCTGGATAAAATTGTCGGCAATAGATTATCCTGCAAAGTTGTCATAAGCAAAAAAACTGCATATTCAGGCGGTTCTTCCAAAGA
>JAAYNE010000127.1 GCA_012521015.1 Clostridiaceae bacterium
ATTTTAATTTTACAACATCTGGGATGCTTCGGCATCCCGTTTGTTTTTTTATCTTTCAAAATCTTTCAAAAACAAACATAAAAAAGAGACTGTCCAAAATCTTTTCATTTTGAGACAGCCCCTTTTAGTGTTTTAAAAATCAAAAATATTTGGATTGAATGAAGTTCTTTCCCCGGTGTGCAAAGTATTGATTGCTTCAATTTCTAATTCAGTTAATTCAAAATCAAATAGACTAATATTATCTAATTGTCTTGCCGGGTTTTTAGAACAGGGGATAACTATGACATCGCTTTCAATATTCCAGCGTAAAATAATTTGTGCCGGAGTCTTATTATATTTTTCAGCAATTTTAATAATGGTATTATTAAGAAAATTACCTCGTCTTAAAGGTGCCCAAGCGATTGGAATAATTTTTTTTGCTTGTAATGCAGGGATCAACTCGGATTGTCATCTTTAGTTAAAGCCTTGCTTTGTTGTGAATGTAACCTTGTATTACTTGTTACAGTTGTTTTGTGAAAAATATTGTAAATTATAAATAATAGAGTTTTGTTGTAACGAGTTGTCAAGGATGATTTTATGAATAAATTGCTGATTTATTATACGGTACCTTTTTTAATTCCTCTCGAAGAAAAAGAGTCATATGAAGATTATATCGATTATGCGGCAATAGCAAAGCGTGACGGTATTCCCTTTGAGATGATCAGTTTTCAAGATTCGCCCGGCAGATTTTTGACGGATACGATTATTTATGAAAAATTATCCGAAATAGGTGATGAGGCTTTTCCAATTACAGTTTTGAATGATGAATTTGTCAAATGTTCATCTCTGCCGACTAAAGAAGAATTTGCGGTTTGGTTTGAAAGTTTGGACAGTATAAGCTTTGCCAGTTTAGTTGAAGAGGCAAGTAAAATAGAGCACCATCATTTTCCCAGCGAGGAAGAAATTATGAATTATTCTTGTTCAGGTGGTTGTTTATACTGCGATCCGACTTTATGTGGCATATGTGATTTTGATATTAAAGAATATTGACGTATTAATAGGGTAGTTTATTTTTAATCCTGTGGAAGAAGAGATTCTCTAGTGCAAGGGATTTAAATAATTAAGAGCAATCTGATTTGTCAGTATTCGTGTTTAGGTTATTCTTTCAAAGCACTTTGTTTTTGTATATAATGTATGTGCTAGATTAAATCTATGTAAATTTATAAATATCTGCAAGTAGTTAGTAACTTAATTCTGCGCGAGCAGAATGCGGAAGGGAGCATGTGAAATGAAAATCAATATAGTAGGACAAGGCGTAAAAATTACGGATCATTTGGAAAATATGATCAAAGGCAGGCTAGATAAATTTCATCGTTATTTTGATGATAAAACAACTGCTGAGGTCAAATTACAGCCTGTTCAAGAGCAATTGAAAGTTGAAATTACTTTGAATATTGATCGTCATTATTATCGGGCGGAAGCTGTTGCATCGGATGCACTTTCGGCTATGCAAATTGCGGTAGATATTATGGAAGGTCAAATCCGCAAGCATAAAAGCAGAATCAAACGGCAGCGCAAACAATTTGGTTATATGAAACAATACTTAACCGAAGAAGTATATGAATCTGATATTCAAAATGAAGAACAATCCAGTATTTCACGGCGTAAATCTTTTCAAATTTTACCCATGGATCCAGATGAGGCAACACTGCAAATGGAAATGCTGGGTCATGACTTTTTTGCTTTCCTCAATGCGGAAACCGGCATGGTAAATCTTGTCTACAAAAGACAAGATGATGCGGATTACGGTTGGATTGAGCTTGAATACTAATGTTGATTGATACAAATTAATTATAGATTATTTTATTTCATTTCAAAATCGCCTCAACCGAGGCGATTTTGCTTGTAGCAGTGTGTTAGAATATGAAGGGAACTTTTTGAACGGAGTGATCATGAATAAGTCGGAAATTCAATCGGGAAATTTAAATGAAGCTGAATTACGGGAACTATTTACGGATGATTTAAATTCAATCCAAAAAGAAGCTGTTTTGCATAAAAACGGACCATTATTGATTTTGGCTGGAGCAGGCTCAGGTAAAACCAGAGTGATTACTCATCGCATTGCTTATCTGATTAAGTGTTGTGATATTTGGCCGAGTGAAATACTGGCAATAACTTTCACGAATAAAGCTGCCAATGAAATGAAAGAAAGAGTCGAGCAATTATTAGGTTTTAATAGCCGAGGAATTTGGATCGGTACTTTCCATTCGATGATGCTGCGAATACTTCGCCAACATGCAGACCGCATAGGTTTTGAAGCGAATTTTACGATTTTAAATACTGATGATCAACAACGTTTGATCAAAGAAATAATGACTGAGTTAAATATTGATGATGAGCTTTTGAATGTACGTTATGTACAAAATTGTATAAGTTCTGCTAAAAATCGTATGCAGTCTTGGCAGGAAATGGAAAAGGAATCCGGTTATGATAACCTACGCAAGCAAATTGTCGAAATATATAGACTTTATCAGATAGCTATGAAACGTGACAATAGCATGGATTTTGATGATATTTTGGTTTATGCGGTAGAACTTTTGCGGCAGAATCCGGATGTTTTGGATGCTTATCAGACAAGGTTTAAACATATCTTAGTTGATGAATATCAAGATACGAATTATGTTCAGTATTTATTGGTCAAATTATTGTCCGATAAATATAAAAATGTTTGTGTGGTAGGTGATGATGATCAATCAATCTATAGTTTTCGCGGTGCCAATATTGAAAACATTCTTAATTTCGAAAAAGATTTTAAAGGTAGTAAAGTCATAAAATTAGAACAAAATTATCGCTCGACTCAGATGATCCTAGCGGCTGCCAATTCAGTTATCAAACAAAATACAGGTCGTAAGAATAAGCGTCTCTGGACGGAGAAGGTTGAGGGTGATCCGATCAGCTTTTATTTGGCGGAAAATCAATATGAAGAAGCACGTTATGTAGCCACGGAGATCAGACGTTTAACTAGAAGGAGTAAAGATCAGATACCGGCAGGTAATATCGGAATATTATATCGCGTAAATGCTCTTTCTCGAAATTTAGAATTTGCTTTAAGGGAACAAGGTGTTAAATATAATATCTATGGCGGTTTGCGTTTTTACGACCGTAAAGAGATTAGGGATTTCCTGGCTTATTTGCGTGTGATTTTTTCTGATAGTGATGAATTGGCGATCGCCCGGATAATCAATGTACCACGCCGAGGTATTGGTGATTTAACAATTGAGCGTTCACGCAATATTGCCCACAGAGAAAATCTGCCTTTAATGCAAGTACTTGCTAATGTCGATCAATTTCCGGAATTATCTCGTACTGCTAATAATATTAAGCAATTTGTTCAGATTATTGCAGAATTGCGCACAATAATGCTTGATAACAACATGACTTTTCCGGAATTTGCTCGGACAATTCAAGAAAAAAGCGGTTTATTGCAAGAGTTACTTGAGCAAAAAGAAGGCGGTCAGGAACAAGCGATCAGCAGAATCGAAAATTTGCAGGAGATTCTATCCGATACAATTGAATTTACTGAAAGAACTAAGCAGGAAATTGAACAATTCAAATTATTGGGTGATAATTTTGACCAAGCTGAAGTTCCTAAATTAGCTCAAGATGATATGGATCTTTATCATCAGGACTTAAGCTTGTATTCATTGACGAAAAACTTTTTGGAGCAGACTGCCTTGTTTTCCGATTTGGATCAGGAAGAAGCAGAAAACACCGTGCGTTTGATGGCGATTCACAGTGCAAAAGGTTTGGAATTTGATGCAGTATTTCTGATTGGCATGGAGGAAGGTTTATTCCCCGGCTATCGTTCGTTCGAAACACCTGAAGAAATGGAAGAGGAACGTCGTTTGGTATATGTTGGGATAACGAGAGCCAGACGTTATTTACATATGACAGCAACCAGGTCTCGTTTACTATACGGCCAGACTAAATATAATTTAGTTTCACGTTTTATGTCTGAAATTCCGGATGAATACATTAGAGAAATTGGTGGAAGCAGACAAACCGATTTTGCCGGCAATTCCGGAATACGAAATTTTGGCGGTAGCCATTCCGGTACATCAATTCCTGATAAAAGTCATTATTCCAATCATAGTCCGGGCAAGAAATCTAAGATCTTAGGATCGTTTGGTTTAAGAGATAAGCAACAAGCAAATTTCAACAAAAACAATCTACTAAATTTGAGTAATATTTCCATCGGACAATCTTTTAAGCATAAAAAGTTCGGTACAGGTATAATTGAGAAAATAGATTATGTAGCCAGTGATGCAATCTTGACTTTGAATTTCAACGGTCAAGTAAAGCGTATGATGGCAAGTTCAGCACCGCTCGAAAAAATTGATGATTAGTCATTGAAAAGATGAGGATCGGTCATTGAAATAAATATAGATTAACCACAGTTATTATTTAATGAGAGATAAAGTAATTATCGAGATTCGGTTGATAAATTATAATGGAGAAAGCATATGCAAGTTATTCCGCGAAAACTCAAGCAACAGAGAGAATTGGATTATTTAAGCAAGTATGCTACAGCCAGCATAAAAACACGAGGACGTCAAAGACAGGAAATGGATTGTCGTATTAGGAATCCTTTTGAACGTGATGTCGGTCGGATTTTGTACTCGGTTGATTTCAGACGTTTGAGACAGAAAACTCAAGTTTTCTTTAATCCTCGTAATGATCATATTTGTACGCGTATGGAGCATGTGTTATATGTAAAATATATTGCGTCAACTATCGGTAAAGCATTAAATCTGAATGTTGATTTGATTGAAGCAATTGCCTTAGGCCATGATATCGGTCACACCCCTTTTGGTCATACCGGAGAGAGAGAGTTGCAAGCCTGTTTAGAAAAATATAATGCAGATTTCAGTTTCCAACATGAAATACATAGTTTACGTGTGGTTGATATTTTGGCTCAACGTAAACCAAATCAAAACGGGCTTAATCTAACGTTTGAAGTTCGCGATGGAATCGTTTCACATTGCGGAGAAAAATATAATGAGTATGAATTAAGACCAAATCGGGAAAAAACTGAATTTGAATTAATTCCCGGTGCTCAAAAACATAAACCTCCAGCAACATTAGAAGGTTGTGTAGTAAGAATGGCTGATAAAATTGCATATGTCGGACGCGATATTGAAGATGGAGCAAGAGCCGGTCTGATGAGTTTTGATACTTTACCGGTAGCGATTAAAACCGAACTTGGTACAACAAATGGTGAAATAATCAATACCTTAGTTGAAAATATTATTGAACACAGTTACGGTCACGATGCTGTTATAATGTCACCGGAAAAAGGTCAAGCTATGGAAGAATTGCTGAATAATAATATGCGCCATATTTATAGTTCGGATCGTATTCAACGTTATGATCTTACTGTACGCAATATAATACGTGGTTTATTTGAAATATTTATCGAATATGCGGTGAAACCGAATCAATTGGCACAAGAGTCTGAATATAATATGATGTTTCGCAATTTTAAAGAATATCTTGCAAAACATCCGGAACCGAAAGCCAGTATAATTCGTAAGGTTACAGACTACATAGCAGGCATGACGGATCATTTTGCACAAACCTGTTTTAATCAAATTTTCCAAATATAAATTAATAGTTCAGAGAAATGGTGTAATTTGAGGTAATAATATGAAAAATAATTATCCTGTAACATTCTTCGCAATGTTATATAGAATGAAATATATTGAGCGCTGGGGTTTGATGCGTAATACAGAAAAAGAAAACCTCAAGGAACATACTTTTGATGTTGCATTACTTGCTCATGCTTTATGTGAAATACGCCAAGCCTATTTCCCGGAAGAGCAACCGCAACCAGATCCTGGTAAGGTTGTTTTGTATGCCATATATCACGATGCCAGTGAAATTATTACAGGTGATATGCCTACCCCGGTCAAATATTTTAACTCACAAATGCGTACTCAATATTCTAAAGTTGAAAATTATGCAATTGTACATCTACTGAACATGCTTCCTGAGAAGCTACAACAACGATATGCGGAATATTTTCCCTGCGATTTAAATAATCTATCAAATAATTCTAATTTGAAACAAAACGAAATTTTCTCCACAAACAGTGTCAGTTCTGCAGACAACTCAAACTCTGTAGATGCAGAGGTAGATGTAGAAATTACTGAATTTTCTGAAGATAGTTTAATTTTCGAAGAAAATTATCTGCAAAAAATGGTTAAAGAAGCGGATCGTTTGGCGGCTTATATCAAATGTATTATTGAAATAAAACAGGGTAATACTGAATTTGTCGATGCGGCAGAAGCAACCAAAGCAAAATTGATCAATGACAGTTCACCGGAATTACAATGGTTTCTTGAAAATATTTTGCCTGCATATCAGCTGAATCTGGATCAATTACAAGTATCACAAACAGAAGAATCAATATAAACCATATAATCTCGAGTGCTGATAAAAATTCAAAAACTAAGGCTCATTACCTATAAATCGCAAACTCGGGCTAACGCCCTCAAACATGCGATTTATTAACGATAATTTCGCCAAGTTTTTTAGAATTTTTCCATCAATCTCTCGCTCATACGGTTTATATTGAAAATAATTATTTCTTTTAAAACACTCATATATCATAAAGTTTAAATATTCATTTTGTATATTTTAAAGCAAGATTTTTATTACAAAATAATCTCTGATTCAAATTATTGTTGCAACGATTTTACAGACATAATAAATCTGCATCACGTACCGGTTTTCTTGTTCTGAAGAGCTTTTTAACATGTTAAAATAATTTTTACAACAAATGTTTGGAGTGGCTGATGAATAAAGAACGTGCCAAAAATATCAGTACAATTATTATTGCTGTTTTTTTGTTAAGCATAATTCCTTTTGCTTTGCTTCTTAATCGAGAAACCGTAGCTGAATTAAATTTTCCGATTGAAGCGAAGGTTACTGCTGTGCCCAGCCTTAAC
>JAAYNE010000128.1 GCA_012521015.1 Clostridiaceae bacterium
ATTCGTTAAACGACTATACAAAAAGAGGGCCAAGAAAATAGCTTTTCAAATTACATCAGCTTTCATTTTTATATTCAATGATAATTTCTTTTATTTTATTAGCAGCATTTCTTGCAGATGCCTTACCTCTATTGCTCATGGTTATTTGGCCAAAGAAAATATCTATAACTTCCTTAACAATTTCATTTGGTTGAAGATTTGCTAGATTTTGCTCAGCGGTTTCACTTTCTTCGACAACTATAGCTTTTAAAACGCTTCCATTATATGAACCTTTATTTAATTCTTCAACGTCGTTATATGTCCTAAATAATGCCCTTGTAATGCTCGAAATAGAGCGAGTAGCCACAACGTATGTTTTAGACTGTAATGAGAGTCTAACAGTATATGAATTAATTCTTTTTATAAATTTAAATGTACGCCCATTACGTATAGAGTTTGTAGTTCTGTTTGCATCATCACATGCGAGAATTATTGCCTGTTCTAGGTTATCAGGTATTTCCATGTTACGTTTGGCGAGCGTAACATCCAGTAAATAATTGTACATAATTGCCTCCAAAATTATTAGTTTATTGACATATTAAAGTATAACATGTTTTTAATAAAATTTGAATATAAAAACAGAATAAGATTATAAAAATTATAGTTGAAATAAAAGAATACATAATATATAATCAAAATAGGTTTGTTATGCTTTTATAGGACACTACAAATGGAATTTTAATCGGCACCAAAACTTATAAAGATAAAAGGGGGATATTTTAATGAAAATAAGGTTGTACAGAGTCATTACAGAAAGAGATTTTGAGCAAAACTGTATTCTAAATAGTACTGTGACGAAAGAACTTCCAATTTATGATAGGTTGAGAGAACAGACTTCACATGCTAAATCGTCTAACTCGCATGCGGGCATATATTATTCTTTTACCGTCGAATTGAAATATGCTATATACTATGCAAAAAAAAATCCTAACAACAAAGGAATATATTATTGTGAGGTGGACACGGAAGATTTACCGATAAGTATAGTTGGTTTTTATCCTACATTATTTAGAGAATATTGGGTATATTTATTTGCAATTCTTGAGGAAATGAGAATGAGCGAAAGCATTAAAGACCCACATTTGGGAACCAATAGAACCATGCTGGGGATATTGCAACCATCACAGAAATCTGTATCGTCGTGGTGCTCCGTAAGTAAGCAAGTACTGATACAGTGTACCAATTTACAATTGTATCCAGTTTAGATGAGGAAAATAATTATAATGAAGACATGTTGGAAGAAGTATACAGTTCATTACTAAATACTATCCCTAAAGTTGATATAAAGAGACTTACAGCAGTGAGGGATATTATTTTGAAACAGTTGGATAAAGCACAACTAAAAAACAGATATCTGGAGGTATTCTTCGACGGGTTACTGGAGAGAATTGTGGCATAAATTCTGTAAATTATAAGTAGTTATTAATTAAAATTATGTCAGGGTATGAATATTTAATTTACTGAGCAGATAACTTGGTAGCCATAATTCAAAAAAATTGATGAGGGGCTTATTACAAAGTCCGAAGCAGATTAGAAAAATGGATTTACTGATTCTTGACACGATATCCTTAATAGGTGATAGTTTCAGACTGAAAGAAGCAATACAAAGGACCCAAAACCGAACTATTATTCCAATATATATTGCTCGAAGTTTTTTAGAATATATTGACGCTCAAGATTCCTGAAGTGTTTAAAAAAGATAATCCAAAACATCAATGTAATGAGGTTAAACGTATGGAATATGAAATTTCAATTTTGTGGGACCCAGAAGCTCAGGTCTGGATAGCATATTCATCAGATGTATCGGGGTTAGCACTTGAATCTTACAATATAGAAGTACTTATTGAAAGAGTAAAACTCGCTGTTCCTGAACTATTATCCCTAAATAAAAAGCCCATACCAAGATCACTCACGCCTATTATCAAGTGCGACTTATAAAAGATACTATGAAAGTAGGTTATGAATATGACTGACGAGGTAATTTCAGAGCTAACTCAGCAGCAAAAAGCAATTCTTTCTGAAATAGAGAAGGCGATTGAAAAAAAGAACTCCCAGATATCTATCCCGATTTCATGGGGAGAACCTTAGATGTATATATGTTTTCTTTAAGGAATTGGTTCATAAAATATATGTGCTTTCTTCTCTTACCAAAAGAGTGGGTTACAGCTTTAAGCCGATGGATAGGAAACCGAAGATGCCTGGAGATTATGGCAGGCACAGGAGCATTAGCTTATTACCTTATTAAGGAAGGCGTGAGCATAATCGCTACAGATGACTACTCGTGTGAAAAAACATGCGGAGAAAACAGAGTATTATGGGATAAACATAGGATGTGGATACATGTAGAAGACCTAGATGCTGTTAATGCAGTTGAAAAGTATGGTAATAATATTGATGTTCTTATTATGTCCTGGTCACCTTATACCGATGAAATAGCAGTTAAGATGCTGTGGAAAATGAGAGAGGTCAATCCTTCTTGTATCATGCTTTATGTAGGGGAAGATGAAGGTGGATGCACAGCAAATGATGAATTTTTTCCGTACTTGAGGAAATAGAAGAAGAGGGATTTAGTGAAGTTAAACGGAAATATCAGAAATGTGTATTTGATACTCTAAAAGTGGTCCATTAATTCGATAATAATAATTGAATTCTGGTCCACTATATAAATTAATCATCCAACATGTAAAAATAGTGTTGGAGGTATAAAGGAGTGAAGGAACATGACCTTTGTTTGCGCTGATATCCATGGTTGTTATAATCAATACCTAAAGTTGCTTGCAGAAATGGACTTCAATGATAGTGATGAACTCTATATTATTGGTGACGTTCTTGATCGGGAAGGCAACGGCGGCATAGACATTTTACAAGACATAATGATGACGCCAAACATCCGGCTTATTCTTGGAAATCATGAAGAAGTCGCTTTGGAGGGCATGGAGCTTTTGATGGAAACGAAAATCAAAAATAGTTCTAATCCCGACGGGATTCTGCCTGAATATATTATAATTATGTTAACAGAGTGGATAAATCTAGGCGGATACCCAACGATTGATGCGTTTCGTGAGTTGTCGCGCTCTGAACAGAACCGAATAATACGCTTCTTATCTAACCGGTGTATGACTTATGCAGAAATAACCGTGAACGGAACAGATTATGTCTTATGTCACGACGAGAACTACTATGACGATGTTTATGATGCAGTATTGATTACTGGGCACTTGCCAACTCGCTTTATTGACGATAACCCAAAACCGGACTATATATGGCGCGACGGAGACCATTGGCACATCGACTGCGGTTGTGGTTACGGAGGCCGTTTAGGGGCAGTATGTTTGGAAACGGGCGAGGAGTTTTATGTAGAATAAAGAGGTGAAGAGAGAATGATAACCGCGACTTTTTCAGGAGTATCCCCGGAATTATGTGAATGATATCCTAGAAAACACAGATAAGTACCAATATCTTGCTATTCCGTCGGACTGGCTTATACTCGCACGCTTTATATGTGTATTTGTGCTGTTCATATCTCCACCGAAATTTCATTGCCATTCTGGAAACTAAATACCAGCCGCTCATCTCTATAGACAGTCACATGATCAATAGTCCTGTTCCAGTATTTTTCATTAAAAACAATGTCTAAGCAGTCAAGTTCCGTAATTTCAAATAGGAAACCACTTAGAACATCAGCCTTGAACTGCCGCTCCTCGCGTTCTCTCGTGTAGCCTGCATGTTTATTTTTCAGGGCCTCATATCTTTCTATAAGCCCGTCATGCCGTTTTGTGTAGGCTTCCTGGTCTAGTGTCTGGGAGGCGTTGTCATCAATGCACTTCTTGATGAGCCCGGAGACAACATCCATTTCCTGAAGAATCTTATCTATTTTAGTGTCAATGCTAGAACAGTCGCTCAATTCATCTTTTACGACTCTCCCGTCTTCCAGCAGAGCCTCACGATTTTTAAGCAATGTGCTTAGCGCAATAACGAAATAATCCTTTATATGATCTTCTGTCAGGTGCGGCGTCCGACACTTTTCTTTACCTTTAAACTTTCCGTTGCATTGCCAGATCACCCGCCGGTATTGGCTAGTAGAATGCCATACCTTTGATCCATAATATTCACTACAGTCACCGCAGATAATTTTGACTGAGAACGGACTTTGGCAGTTGTGACGCCTTGGATCGGACTTTCGGCGTTTCATTTCTGTCTGTACTTTCTCCCATTCCTCTGGTTCTATGATTGGCGGGTGGCTGTCCTCTACATAGTATTGAGGAACTTCGCCTTCGTTAGTTTTCACCTTTTTAGTCAAAAAATCTAGCGTAAATGTTTTTTGTAGAAGAGCAGAGCCTTTGTACTTTTCGTTTGTTAGGATGCTTTCAATTGTACGTAGCTGCCATTTTCTCTTTCCACCGGGTGTGGGGATATCGTTCTGCGCTAGGTATTTCGCTATAAAACTCCACAGCAGGTTGAAGAGGAGGCTCTTGTAGCTTAATAATCTTTCTCTCCGTATCTATATTATGCAGAGAGAAAAAATTCAACTTTTTGTGTCCAAAGTATTGACATAGGTCCAACCGGCAAATCTGTTAAACGTATGGGCATCAAGTGAAACAAACACTTCTTACATCGAAACCTTAGGACTTTCTATTGCAACACCTGATGGATGGAGTAATTATCTGCCTGATACTGACAATGCAGAGATGGCATCCTACATTAAACAAACAGGCATAGACTTTATTGCTAAATCAAAGGACGAAAAGTATGAAATAGAATTATTTGTTGATGAAGGGATAATCGCTAAGAGTAGTTATGATGGAATAATCAATCTCTCAGATGCTAGTGATGAGCAAAAGGAGAAATTCGCTGAAGGTGTTGAATCCTTCTTTTCTTCGTTGCCATCAACCTTTAAATTATTAGAAGATCCTATTTATGAGATGTTTACAGCAAACGATGTTTTGTATTCAGAAGGGGCAATTTCATATTCGTATGGTTCAGCAAAATGCGTCTATGATTTTTACTTTACTGTTGTAAACGAAAAATGTATAGGCATACAGTGTACGTATGTTACTGAGGGAAAGGAAATAGATTCATCGAGTATCTATGGGGTGTTTGATGAGATTGCGCGAACCATTAAGTGGGAAGAAAAAGAACAATCAGTAGTTCCTGCAGAAACAGATGCAGAAGCAGGAACGGACACTTCCGAGAAAGTTGTTGAAAAAAAGGTTAGTCTCTGGGAAAGAATAAGCAACCTTAAGATTCCTCTATGGGTTTTCTGGATATTAATAGCGGCAATTTTATTGTGGAAGGTAATACCCGCTAAAAAAGGTGAGTGGCATGAAGATGCCATGTCTTTAGATAATACGAAAGGATTACTTGGATTATTTGCGATTCTTGTTGTTCTTCATCATTTAGTGCAAAGAATTGGCGCAGATAACGCCGGATCTCTTGGCGTATTAGAAAATATGGGCGTTTGTTTTGTTGGAGGATTTTTGTTTTTCTCTGGCTATGGCCTGTTTTATAGTTTTAAAAATAAGCCCGATTATTTACAGGGATTTTTGAAAAAGAGGCTGCCAACGATTTTAGTACCATTTTTTGCGTGTATTATTGTTTATATGCTTTCCAGTATTGCAGCAGGGGCAAAATATGAAGGAATAGGAATCGTTAAGTACCTGACAGGCTGGAGCCTTAATGCTATGAACTCAGATATTTCACAAATGTGGTACATCGTAGAAATTGCTTTGTTCTATATTCTGTTTTATCTGGTATTCCGATTTATTAAGAATGAAAATCTAGCATTGACTGTACTTGGGGCATTGGTTGTTGTGGTTATGGGTTTAAGTCTCCTTTCCGGACATGGACCAAATTGGTTTCAAGGAGAGTGGTGGTATAATACTAGTTTCTTATTCATCATAGGAATGATCTATGCAAAGCATAAAGATAGAATTATCGCCTTTGCAAAAAAGGTATATTGGATACTGCTACCTAGCAGCATTATACTAACAGTAGGGTTTTATCTTTTGACCTCATATGCGTTGAACAATTATTCCTATTGGTCGGAGACTGCTACAAATCCAGGTTATTTAGATAAATTGATTTGCTTATCCTGCCAACTTCCAATGGTAATCTTTTTTGTTATGAGTATACTGCTATTAACAATGAAGGTTAAATTTAAAAATTCAATTTTGAGCTTCCTTGGAATGATCTCATTAGAACTTTATTTGATTCATAACTTGTTTATCATATATTTGAAGCAACCCAAGATAATTTCTATATATAGTAATTTCATATTTATGCTTCTGGTCATTGTCTTCTCTGTATTACTTGCATGGATTATACGAGGCTTTAATCAATATCTAATAGGAGCATTGACAGGCAAAGGTAAAAGGAAAGGGCTAGAACAGCCAGACTTGCTTAATGCAGGAAAATCAGCGCATAATCATTCTATTGATTGTTTTCGAATGATTGCTTGTTTTCTAGTGGTGTGTATTCATCTTCCCTTTAGGGGCACTGTTTATTTCCTTTGGAAAGATTGCCGTACCTTTCTTCTTGGTGGTTAGTGGATATTTCCTTTACCGAGATGATAATGGTGAGTTATTAAAAAGACTTGCAAAACAAGCGAAGCGAATCTTGGTACTTACAATTGGGGCAAACTTATTGTATATGGTGGTTGCTTTTATTAATTCATCCCTGGTG
The DNA here is from genome assembly GCA_012521015.1 of Clostridiaceae bacterium. GTDB lineage: Bacteria > Bacillota > Clostridia > Saccharofermentanales > DTU023 > UBA5436. Next base: position 6,721 of record JAAYNE010000128.1, read on the forward strand.
GGAGGAAGTCAAGAATTTTTCCAACAGCATTTTACCCTAAACAAAATGGAGTACTTTTTCCTTTATAATATGTCTCCTTTTGCAGACCATCTATGGTATTTAGGTTCATTGTTATATGCATTGGTGATTTTGATTGTTTTAGTGAAATTAAATGTTCATAAATACGCTATGTTCTTATCACCGGCGCTGTTAGGGTTGTATGTTTATCTGTCCAAAAACGGAAGCGCAGATTTGATTACATATCGTAATGCACTGATTGTAACTCTGCCTTATATAATGATGGGATTTTTGATTCGTCGTTACGAGAAAAAGCTGGTTAATGTAAATGGATTAGTATATATCATACCGGTGATAATTCTATCTATTACTAATGTGTTGGAGTATTTATCGAGCAAGACGACATTGTACCCGTTTTATAGTGCTGAATTACTTGTTTATGCAGTTGTTCTGGTATTATTGAAGTATCCTAATTTGGGTGCCGGAACAAGAATGGAAAAGGCAGGAAAGAAATACTCCCTTTTCATATATATTATGCATGTTATACCGATTCTTTATTTTAATAATGTGGCAAAGTCAACAAATGGCATAGTTCAGTACTTCGGCCCAATAGTTATTTTCTGGTTAACCTATGTTGCAGCAGTAGTATTCTATGGCATATGGGATAAGGTTAAAAAGCCAAAAAGGCAGCGTAATAAGGTTAAAAAGCCAAAAAGGCAGCGTGATAAGATTAAAAAGCCAAAGGTGGAAGCCAAAAAGGCAGCGTGATAAGGTTAAAGAGTCAAAGGTGGAAGCCAAAATGGCAGCGTGATAATTGATTTAAATCTCGTTATAAAAAACAGGGGGCATTTATAAACGCTCCCTGTTTTTTTGGTGCGGCACGCATGGGTGCAATCTAACGGGTGAAAGTCCCGAACATACCCTAGTAGTAGGAAGTGTATAGCCAAGATCAAGACCAAGACCCAGATCAAGATCAAAATCAAGAGCAAGATCAAGACCAAGACCAAGGCCAAGGCCAAGACCAAGATCAAGATCAAAATCAAGAGCAAGATCAAGACCAAGACCAAGACCAAGGCCAAGGCCAAGACCAAGACCAAGACCAAGGACAAGACCAAGACCAAGACCAAGACCAAGACCCAGATCAAGATCAAAATCAAGAGCAAGACCAAGACCAAGACCAAGGCCAAGGCCAAGACCAAGACCCAGATCAAGATCAAAATCAAGAGCAAGACCAAGACCAAGACCAAGGACTTACTCGGTTACAGCCTATTACTCTTCGAAACCCGTGATTTCAAATGTCGTAAGTTCTCCTTTGCCGACAAGGCATACTTTATCAACACCTTCGAGGCTGATTTCACCATGCCCGAGAGATATAGTGTCAATTAACTTACCGTCTTCGTCATAGAGCTCGACTGTTTTCGCATCGGTATTTAGCACAAGGCCTTGGGTGGAAAAATCTTTGTATGTTTCAAGGTAAAAGCGCAGCGCGTCAAGATGTATAGTAAGGTTGTCATAAGCCACGGTATATTCGGCATAGGCCACTAATTTAATTATACTTTCAACAGCATTAAACTCAGGAAAAATCCGATAGTCGCTCAGCATAGACATATCACAATGTATATTGGTTTCCCAGGCAAAGCGTTTTTCGTTATTTTTGAGCCATTTATAGAAGTCGTCAAATACTTTTTCACCATATGTGTCAGTAATGACTTTTATCTGATTATCAGGCAAAAGATCACCCGTACTAGTATCTTCATCCATTTTTGCCACCACAGGAATCCAGGCGGTGTAGTCTTCATATGTGTCGTCAAAATATGCCATCAGGCGGAAGCCAAGTGCGTAATCGCCGTTCATTGCACCGGGAAAACCATTAGATAGCCAGTGTTCCATAGTGTTTTTATGAATTGCGTCTGGAGAATTAAGCATCATATTATTTATAAAGCTTTGAACGGGCCAAAGGGCATAATAAGTTTCAGGGTCATTTTCTGCAAGATGCATAAGCACGCGGTAGCTGGTGTACTCAGCGAAGCCTTCGCTAAGAACTTTGCCGGGATAGGTATACTCCTGCGACATATTTAGAACATGACAAAGCTCGTGTAAAATTGTGTAGCTTTTTCCTAGGAAAAGTTCACCAGGGCAGCATAAAGCGGCATTCCCTGTGGCATATGCCTGAGCCACCTCGCTTGTCTTATTAATATTGGTATAAACTGAAAAATCCGGACGCTCTATTGTAACTACGGGACGAAGGGAGTCAGGGGAACTGCGGAAAGAAAGACCACTGACCTCTTCAATTGTTGTGTAGAGTGAATCTGCGTATTTTTCAAGTTTATAGGGTACATAGATTCCCTTAGATATTCTAAAGGTTATGTATTTAGTTTCCACAACAGTCTCTTTGCCTGTGATATAACCAAGCATAGGATTAATATCGCTGTCCTGCCTTGAGTCATGGCCATCGGTTTCCGATGTGGGCAGAGGTGCTTCTGTGTCAGTTTGTCCTCTGGGAGGTGTACTTTCGGACTCTAATCCAGGTGAAACCTCATTGCTGTTTCCTGGTGCCGTGGGAAGAGAAGCGTCGGGCGTGGATGTGCAGGAAGCTGTTGCTAGTAGGACAAGCAGTGAGAGCACAACCGCTATAATTCTTTTCATAAATATTGTTCTCCTTTTCAATTCACTTCAATTTTTTTAAATACGTTCCCATTTTTTAAAATGTATTCCAATTCTTTTAAATGCGTTCCGATTCTTTCAAATGCATTCCGATTCTGTTAAATACGTTCCGATTCTTTTAAATGTGTTCCAATTCTGTTAAATGCGTTCCCGTTCTTTTAATGTATATATTTCATTTTACTTGAGTTGCTCACATAATTTTACATTATACATAAATCTTTGACCGGTGTCCATTCCATAAGCAAACATGCACGGCTAATGCACGCTGGTACACATCTGGCAAAGGCAGAAGATTGACCTGTCCATTTCAGAAGCAAACATGCACGGCTAATGCACGCTGGTACACATCTGGCAAAGGCAGAAG
>JAAYNE010000129.1 GCA_012521015.1 Clostridiaceae bacterium
TGCCTTCGACCAGGATAATTCTTTTGGCGAACAACATATCGGATTTAGTCACATCAAGGTATCTTTCAACATATGACTTTGAGGCTTTGTCATCCTTATCTTTCAGATCAAAAACGCGACCCGGATAAGCGACTTCGATTTCCTCGGTTGCTTTATTGAGGACAATCAGATTATCCAGTTTTGATGCGGCGGTAATGTTTGGTGAATGCGTACTTATGAATATCTGTCTTACATTGGATTTCATATTATCATTCAGGAATTTTAGAAAACGATATTGAAGTGATGGATGCAGGTGTGCTTCCGGTTCCTCAATCGCTAAGACGGAAAACAATTTGGCATTGCTTCCATAATATTCACCCATCGCATCTTTTTGCATTCTGGCAAGAAGTAAAGCAATGTATATCAGATTATTATATCCCAAACCGTTATTGGTCGGTGGGAGCTTAATACCGGTTTTATCCTCCAGAGTAAGTCTTAACGCAGAATATAGGGTTGTCTCATTTAAAGTTCCGCTGAAATGAGGCGAAGTCTCGTCAAAAGTCGCACCGGTCTTATCCGCGTATGTTACGATCTGTTTTTCCCCAGCAGTAAGGCGACCTTGTAGCTTAGCCATTAGCTGCTGTGACGATTCGGCAAATTCTCGTTTCACTTTTTGCAAATCGCCTTTGATTACATCCTTAGTTTTTGTAGTATCGTTTTTTGATTTCGTAATCGATAAAGAAGTCGATAACCTCTTTCAAAAGAGAGTTGCTCCCCGAACTTAAATCTCTTTCAACGTCCCTAATAGGCTGCATAAACTCGAAATCAAATTTATTCAGGATATCATTATCAACGACCGTTTTTAACTTCTCATCGCCACCGTATAGTTTCCACACATATTTATTTAAAAAGGAATGTTCGATTTCACTCCAGTATTCCTCGATGTTTGGACTGGAAATGGCCGCCATTGTAGCCTTATATTCTTCAATTTCCTTTTCAGGCAGAAAAAATTCGTAAGTTATTTTAGCTTCGTAAGGACGCTGAATTTTTGTCAGCAAGGTTGAGACTAAAACGATATCCTCGGAATATTCCACTTCACCTTTGCTCTCTTTTAGAGTCGAGGAAAGTATGACACGCGGGGGGGTTTGCTTTTAAATCATCGATAGATTGTTGCCGATTAAAATCGTTGATCCCCAGTTTTTAGAATACGAAGTGTCAAACAGAATTTGAAGAGCTTTAATAATCGTGGTCTTTCCCGAGTTATTGTGACCAATGAAAATATTCAATTTTTCATTGAGCTCAATTACTTTTCTGACGCTAAACCCTCTGAAATTTTCTATTTCAATATTCGAAATATACATAATAATCCCTCCCCAAAATACATGATGGACATAACGCTCCTCCAGATGCCATATTAATTTTTGTAAGAATAATCCACTGAGATTGATAATTTTATAAAAGTTACGCAAACGGGTGTTTTCGGTAAAATGAAAGTATCGCAAAAGGTCTCGAAAAAGTTAGCACCCCAAATGGCATAAAAAGTGAGCCATTGTCAGCACCTGAAATAACAGCTACCCTTAGAATTGTCAAGAGACTAA
>JAAYNE010000130.1 GCA_012521015.1 Clostridiaceae bacterium
ATATGATTGAAATCAATGAAGCTTTTGCTGTTCAAGCCTATGCGGTAGCAAGAGATCTTGATTTAGACATGGATAAAGTAAATATGTATGGTGGCGGTATTTCAATCGGTCACCCTTTAGGTGCAACAGGTGTCATCTTAGCTTTAAAAGTTATGTATGAATTCAAACTGACCGACATAGAAGATGCACTTGTAGCGATGTGTATTGGTGGTGGACAGGGAATGTCTATGTATTTTAAGAAATATTAAAGACGGTATTTGAATTTTAATAATTAACTCAGCTTTCTTCTAAAGGGAAAAATTGTAAAAGAATTTTGAAAGAATAGCTTTTAATTAAAAAATGAGTATAGAAAACAGAACTAGCGTATTTTTAAAAAAGAATGTAGGTTTAATGTGGGTTTTTAGATTCTTTATAGAAGTTCTTACTTTATAAGGTCTCTGGACATGTTGCAGGAAATAAACCAGACGAATTATTTTTCTAGCAATAAGTAATCTTCTTTTAACCGTCAAAATAGAAAAATGTTTTGTGGACCAAATTATATTTGCTTATATTAAAGCGTACACTAAATACTTTCTTAAGTAAATGGGTGTAATATAAACAACAGGTGTTGTAATATTAAACAATTTATTATGTAGTATTACAATAATATATTGTTAAATTGTAGGTTTTGGATGTTTTTAGCTATCTACTTTTGTGTACATTCTTTTGACGGACCAATTTTGGGAGGAAGAGGTAAGCACATTCACTTGCAAGGAAAAACCAAAGTGAGTCAACTGTGATACCACCTACTATATATGCTGACATTATTGCATTTTATTTTTGTTCAATAAACTGTCTACAAATACAATAACATTATTCTCGGAGGGACAATTTATGGTAGTTAATAGTGTATTAGGAAAAATATCGACAGATCAGCTTGGTTGTGTTTTAATGCATGAACACATTGTTTGTTGTGATTGGTCGATGAGAATGGCATTTCAAGAAAAGTGGTTTGATTATAATAAAGTAGTAGAAATTGCTGTTGCTCAATTAAAAAAAGCAAAAGAAAATTTTGGGATTACTACAATTGTTGATGGTACTGCTGTTAATCTTGGCAGGGATATTTATCTTATTAAAGAAGTTTCTGAAAAATCTGGTGTTAATATAATTGCATCATCTGGCATGTATTATAATGAAGAACCTTATTTAATGGGTAAACCTACAAGTTATCTAATTGATTTAATGCTTGAGGAATGTTTAGAAGGCATTCAAAATACAAATGTTTTACCAGGAATTTTAAAAACTGCAACAGATTCTTATGGTCTAACCGAGCTAAACAAAAATTTGCTTTATATAACTAGTGTGGTACATAGGGAAACGGATCTTCCTATTTTTGCTCACTCTGATAGTAGATCTAAAGTAGGTTTGATTCAGCAAGACGAGTTTCAAAAGAATGGTGTGGATTTATCAAGAGTTATTATAGGCCATAGTGGAGATTCTAATGATTTGGGATATTTAGTAGGTCTATTAACAAGAGGTAGTTATATAGGGATGGATAGATTTGGGGACGATGAAAAGAATAGTTTACTTAATCGTTGTAGAACTATTGCGGAATTGTGTAAAAGAGGATGGTCAAAAAAAATGGTACTTTCCCATGATTTTTCTGCCTATATTGATTGGGGAAATCATAGCTGGGAGAAAACAAAAAATGCAGATTATTTGAACTTAGATGTTGACTATACTTATGTTCATCGTAAGGCTATCCCAGTTCTACAGGAGCTAGGAGTGACTGAAGAGCAAATTAATGATATGTTAATAGAAAATCCAAAGCGATTTTTCGAAGGTTATTAATAAGGATATAATCAAACTTATTGAAAAGGAAAAGAATGACTATGACTTTATATAATAGTAGGGGGTATTTGTTATGGTAGAATATCAGATAAAAATGTTAAAGATGGGTACTTTGTATGGTGAAAAATCTTCGTTGACTATGGGCATAGATTTTGGAGTTCCTATTCCTATTCCAATGTGGTCAGCTGCTATAGAAGGAAATGGTCATAAAATAGTTGTTGACACGGGAATTAAGTCGCTGGAATGGACCAAAGAAAATTTAGGAGACCAATATGAGGTAGAACAAGAAAGTGATGAAACAATGGAAGCTGCCCTTGAGCATATTGGTTGGAAGCCAGAAGAAGTTGATATTGTCATTAACACACATTTACATTATGACCATTGTGGTTCTAACTATTTATTCAAAAACGCAAAGTTTTATTTGCAAAGTAGTGAATGGGATTATGCGTTTCAGCCAGTCAAAAACCAAGAGTGTTTTTATTATGAAGAACTTTTTGGTTGGCAAGCAGTAAGATATACATCCTGGAAAATGCTTTCAGGAGAATATCAGATTCTTCCTGGTCTTAGGGTAATACCACTTGGGGGACATTCTGTTGGAGGACAAGGGGTTTTTGTAAATACAAAAGAAGGTATTGTTTGTTTAGCTATGGATGCGGTTGGTCTATATGAGAACCTTGAAAACAATATCTTGCCTAACATAATGACAAATGTAGAAGATGGTTTTAAAGCATTTGATATTATCAGGAATAATTCTGATTTTGTTATACCAGGTCATGATACATGTATAAACAAATACCAAAGTTCAAACTTTCCAGTTGTTAATAAGTGAGGTGGAAAATATGACAAGTGAATATAAAATTAAAGTTTTGAATATGGGCAGTGTGACTGTTGACAAAGGTGGAATGACAAGAGGAACAGACTGTGGCACGGAGCTAAGGATTCCTCAACAGGCTGTGGCGATAGAGGGTAACAATTTAAAAATCATTTGTGATACTGGAGTTCATAGTGTTGACTGGGTCAATGCAAATGTGAGTACTGTGAAAGATTGTGTTTTAAAAGATGATGAATCTTTAGAAGGTGCTCTCAAACATATTGGTTGGAAGCCAGAAGAAGTTGATTACGTTATTAATACTCATTTACATTATGATCACTGTGGAGGTAATTATATTTTTAAAGGTTATAAAACGAAATTCGTTATACAAAAAAAAGAATGGGATTTTGCTTTTAATCCAACTCCGAACCAAGAACAATATTATATGACAGATTTGTTTAATCATAAGGCAGTGTTTCCAGATCAGATTTTATTGATTGATGGTGAAATTGAGCTTGAAGATGGGATAGTATTAATTCCGACTCCTGGACATACCAAAGGTCATCAATCGGTCTTAATTAACACAGAAGAAGGTGTGGTTTGTTTTGCAGCAGATGCTTCAAATATTTATGAAAATATAGATAAAGATATTATAGGTAACATTTTGTATGACACATATTCAGGTTTTAAGTCTATGGAAGATATTCGACGAAAAGCAGAATTTATTATCTGTGGACATGAGCCTAGAACTGAGAAATATCAAACAAATAATTTTATGAGAATCCATGTATAGGAATCTACGTTGAGAGTAATGTATTTATTGATAATCAAATAGTGAAACAATATGTTAGAATAGTTGTAATATATTGTTTAGAATTTAAAACATCAAAAAAACAAAGAAAAAGGAGAAAAAATGAAAAAGGTATTATCAGTGGTTCTTACACTTCTAGTTATTTTAACTTTGATTGTAGGATGTTCCGGTGGAAAAAAAGACGAGGAAGTAGAGGAAAAGAAAGAGGAGAAAGTAGAGGAAAAAGTAGAGGAAAAGAAAGACGAGGAAGTAGAAGAAAAGAAAGACACAGAAACGGAGTCAGATAAAAAAGCAGAATCTTCAGATGATACGTATGGATTGCCAAAAGGAGATTGGCTAATAGGTTTTGCGAATGGTTATTTTGGTAACACTTGGAGAGCGCAATATGTAGAGAGTTTTGAACAAAAAGCAGAAGATTATAAGCAAAAGGGCATTATATCCGATTACATCGTTCAAAGTACAAATGCAGATGCTACTGAGCAACTAAATCAAGTGAATGATATGATTGCAAAAGGTTGTGATGCAATACTAATCAATGCGGTTAGTGCGGCGGCTATGCAACCAGTAATTACTGCATGTAATAATGCAGATGTACTGCTTGTAATTGCGACTGATCCAGTTGGAATTGATGATTCTGTAGTAGAAGTTTTATGTGATAATGAGGCTTTATATTATATAATGTCAGAATGGATAGTATCTAAACTTAATGGAGAAGGTAATATCGTAAAAATAACTGGTACACCTGGAATGCCTGCTACTGTAGTAAGACAAACAGTCGCGAATGAAGTGCTTTCTAAAACTAATATTAATGTTTTAGGAGAAGCTCCTGGTAGTTGGTCCCAAACAGAGGCTCAAACAGCAATGTCAACGCTACTTTCTACATATAGCAACATTGATGCAGTTTTAACCGAAGATGTCATGGCAGAAGGAATAATGCGTGCATACGAAACTGCGGGAGAAGAACTTCCTCTTATGACCGGTGATTATGTTATGAGTTTTTTCAGAAAATGGGATGAAGTTGGTGGAGATCATGATTTTTGTGTAACTACATTCCAAGCACAACATTCTGCAGATGCCTTGATGTACACAATCCGTGTTCTAAATGGATATGAACTTGATTATGAATTGCAACCGAATTCGCTTGATCATGATTGTATTAACGCTATCATGTCACCTCCTTCATATTGTGTAACACTTAATGGTGTAACGGAAGAAGATAAGGATGAGTCATGGGCTAATTACGAAGGGGTTACATATATTTCTTTAGCAGAGGCTTTAGAGATAGGAGCTGACTTAGATGATACTGAGGGTTTAGGCAAGACACAAACTGAGGAAGAATGGGATCAGTATTTTAAATAAGTAGGTGGTTATTATTGATAAATGCCATTAAAGTTTATAGCTGTGTATGAAAACACAGCTATAACTTTAAAAGGTATAATTTTAATAAAAAAATAGAGGTAAGTATTTTGAAGCTGGAATGTAAAAATATTAGCAAAAGATATGGAAGTGTTGTTGCTTTAAATAACGCTGATTTGACAATTGAGTCTGGTGAAATTAGGGGTCTGGTAGGTGGCAATGGGTCAGGAAAGAGTACTCTCTCTAAAATTTTATCTGGTGCAGCTGTTTTAGATGAAGGAGAAATTTTAATCGATAATTTTCCTTATAAAGCTAATAGTCCAAGAGAAGGTAAAGAAAAGGGTATTGTAATGACTGCCCAGGAATTAAGTCTTTTAAGAAATTTATCCGTTTCATACAACATAAATTTGTGTTTTTTAGACGAAATATTGGGGAAATCAAGATTCATCAATAAAGATTATGCTGAGCAGAGAGCAATTGAACTGTTGGAAATGCTGAATATAAAGCATATTTTAGAGATGAATATTAATGACATATCTACAAATGAGCAATATCTAGTTGAATTTGCCAAAGCACTCATTCAAAAACCAAAAATCCTAATTGTTGATGAAATTACATCTGCATTATATAAAAATGACGTTGAAATAGTCAAAAATGTTTTATTTAAGCTTAGAGATGAAGGTATTATAATAATTTATATTTCTCATAGGTTAAATGAAATATTTGAAATATGTGATAATGTGACTGTTTTGCGTAATGGAAATACAGTTGGGACTTTTGATGTTAGTAATATTGATGAAAATGAGCTTATTTCATATATGTCTGGTCGCGAGATAAAAGATGTTCTGGTTTCAGAGCATCTGGATGAAGGCTCCACTCCAGTTATATTAGATACAAAGGATGTGCCTTTAAATGTACATAATAAAGATACGTCTGTAAGACTGAGAGTAAGAGAAAAAGAGTTTGTTGGAATAGCTGGTTTAGAGGGTCAAGGACAAAAAGATTTTTTGAGATCTCTTTTTGCGATAGATAAACCGATAACATTAGAATATAAAGGAGAGGTTGTTACATTGAATGGCCCTCGAGACGCAGTTAAGAATAAGTTTGCATTTATTTCAGGTGATAGAGAGGTAGAGGGCACCTTTAAAGAAAGAAGTATTGCTGAAAATGCGGTTGCTGTGAGCGATTTAGTTTTAAACAGTAAAATTCAAGAAGTAGATGACTTATTAAAAAATTCTGGTGTAAAATACTCAAATGCAAAAGATTTAATTATTTCTTTGTCGGGTGGAAATCAACAAAAAGTTGTAATTTCTAGGTGGACAGCAACAAAACCTAACATAATTTTAGCAGATGATCCTACGAAAGGAATTGATATACAAGCAAGAAGAGATGTTCATGAGACTATGCGTAATATGTTAGAAAGTGGCAGTTCTGTTATCATGATTTCTAGTGATGATGAGGAATTAGTTGAAACTTCAAAAATGATGCCAATGAGTAGAGTAGTTGTTTTCTATGAAGGTACTATTGTTGCTACACTTTATGGTGAGGATATAAGTTTGGAAAATATTTCAGCAACAAGTTCTGGAAAGTATTAACGAAAGAGATTTAGAAAATGAAAAGTAAATTGATAAATTTTATAAGATGGCCTGCGTTTGTCTCTTTGGTACTTTTGGTATCATTGTTAATAATAAATCAAATTCTAAGCCCAGGTTACCTTAACAAAGCTTATATCACAAATTTTTTAGGCTCAAATGGTCCCTTGATAATGTCGAGTATAGGTTTATCCATTGTTTTAATTAGTGGTGGAATGGATATTTCTGTTGATGGTATTATGAGTCTAATTAATGTTGTCTATATAACTTTATCTGAAAGTGGTATGCAAACAATATTAATTTTAGTTATTTGTATACTTGTAGGTCTTTTTTGTGGAATAATTAACGGACTATTTGTTGGATATTTAAGGATAACTCCGATACTGACAACTTTTGCGACATCATCGTTATTTTCTGGTATCGCTCTTTGGATTATGCCTTCACCTAGAGGATCTGTACCTAAAGGATTACTTAATTGGTACTATTCATGGTTAGGTGGTTTTGGAGCTCCGATTTTATTCCTTTTGATAATAGTAATCGGTTGGTTTATTATTAGAAAATCAAAGTTAGGGATAATGTTATATGCTGTTGGTGCAAATAAAGAAAATTCCTATTTATCTGGAATAAATGTATATAGAGTTCAATTTATCAGCTATGTGTTAGCTGCTTTATTTTATACAATTTCAGCAATCTCTATGACAACCTACTTTAGTGGTGGTGATGCTACTGTTGCATCAGCATTGACGATGAAAGCTATTACTGCCTGTGTAATTGGCGGAGTTCTTTTGTCAGGAGGTGTGGGAGATGGAATTGGTGCTGCATTTGGTGCGACTTCTCTTGGCTTAGCAATTACAACGGTTTTAGCAATTGTAAAGAATGCATTTTTCCAAGATTTTGCATCCGGTGTTCTAATGCTGATAGCAGTAATTGGATGTACTCTATTAAATAGATATATTGCAAATAAATTTTCTAAGAAGGGAGTGGTGATTAATGCTGAGAAAGATTAATAAGAATAACGAAATAATTAGGAATTTTCTCCCTTCAATTATAATTATTGTATTAATGCTTCTAGTCGGTAATATTTTAACCCCAGGTTTTACATCTGCAAATAATGTTTTTAATATAATTTGTAAAGCATCAGTTTTGACAATAGTGTGTATTGGACAGGCCTTTGTAATGATTTCTGGAAATTCAGGTATCGATATGTCTGTTGGATCGATAATGAGCTGTGCTGCTTTGCTTGGACCATCTATGACTCAAGGTCAAAATATTGGTTTACTGTGGTCACTACCCATTTTCTTGATATTGGGTTTTCTTGTTGGCGTTATAAATGGTTTATGTATACAAAAATTTAGACTCCCTGCTTTGGTTGTAACTTTGTGTATGGGGATAGTTGTTGATGGACTAACAATAGGGTTTACTCACGGGAAGCCTTCTTTAAAAATTCCAGATTTATTGTTAGAACTAGGAATACCATATTTAGGGCGCATGCGATTATTGACAATAATTGTAATAGTACTTTTATTTTTAATGGAATTATTTTTGCAAAAATCCAAATATGGTAGACAGCTGTTTCTATGTGGGAGCAATCAAAATGTTGCGAGATTGTCAGGGCTTCGTGTTAATGTAATTGTTGTTATATCCTATGGAATAAGTGCCATGATGGCTGCATTAGCTGGTTTTGCTTTAGTAGGATATGTGGGAAGTGCCCAATTGTTCATGGCTGATGAATACACAATGTTATCAGTGGCTTCTGTTGTTATTGGAGGAACAAGCTTGAGTGGTGGTAAAGGAGGAGTTATTGGTGGAGCTCTAGGTGCTTTTGTCTTGTTCCTATTGACCAGTATTTTAACAGTCCTTGGATTACCAGATGGTGCTAGAATAGGTATTGAGGGACTTGTCTTATTGTTAATTTTAATGGCTAACAGTAGGGAAAGTAAATTAAGAATATAAAGTATAATTTTAAATATCAAAAATAAAAGTAAGGAATAGGAAATTGATACCAGTAAATTAGTGATATTTCGATTTAGTGTAAGTAAAACGGAATATTAATAAAGTATATATAAGCGAGAAAACTAGAAAACAGGTGAACGGGAACAACCTCTGTAAAAGGCAAAAGAATTATACTTAGTATATTGGTCGAAGTCTAGATTGATCTTATAGAGTATAATTCTTTTGTTAGGTTTTTAATTTTTTGATATTGTCACATTCTGAAAATAACAAATATTGGTTACTTTTTGAATACTTTATAGAGCAAAAAATTATATGATTTCTTCATATCTCTTTGAAATAATGTGGGCAGCAGAAATATTCTGGTAATTGCAATAATTGTTTTTTATGCTCTATGACTTTGTATGAATAGAAATAGACAAATATTTGGTATTGGAATATTAATCATTTATAATTACTTTAGGAATCGGATGTGGCAAATGAGATCGATTCTTTTATGTTCTAACCTTAAATGCGGAAAGTTTTAGGACATATAATCCTTACTATTAGGTCCTAGGATTTGATGTTAGAGAATCAGTGGCTATGATTAGATTATGCAAAGAAATTAAAAAAGAAATTATAAATATATATAATTAATACTAAGATAACCGGTCTCGAACATCAGAAGACGACCTTTATTACAGAAGTGTGACTTGCTGTATTTAAAATATTTTCAAGAGGGATTGGTTTTAGTTGGAAATGACATCTAGTGTTGATTCAGATTGAATCAAATTAATTTTAAGCTAGCGGTTCTAAAAGTCTAAAAAATTGATGGATGAAGCTTTGCTTAAAGATGATTTGTTTTATTTATATGGATTATATAGAGACATGTTAGTTGTAAAAAGCATTAAAAAAAAGTATAGAGATAGTGTAGTTTTGGACAATATTTCATTTAATATTAAAAAAGGTGAAATATGTGGTTTTTTGGGGGTTAATGGAGCAGGTAAATCTACGACCATCAATATTATCAGTAGTTATCTTAGTCCTGATTCTGGCTCTGTAGAGTTGAATGGTATTGGTTTTGGTAATTATAAAGAGTATAGAAAACAATTTGGGTTTTTGCCTGAAAAACCACCTATATATCTTGATATGACGGTGCAAGAATATTTGTCTTTTGTTTATGATGCGAAAGGCTTACCTAGGAAAGATAAAAGTAAAAATATCAATTACTCCTTAGAAATAACGCAAATAGGGGATGCTAGGAAACGGCTTATTAATAATCTATCAAAGGGCTTTAGACAACGGATTGGGATTGCTCAAGCTGTGTTGGGGAATCCCAGTATTCTATTACTAGATGAGCCAATGATAGGTTTAGATCCCTTACAAATTTTTCAAATGCGTTCGATGTTTAATATGTTAAAAGAACAATTTACAGTTTTGATGAGTTCTCACATTTTATCTGAAATTTTTGAAATATGTGACAGAATTTTGTTGTTAAGTGGTGGGAATATAGTTTATGATGGTTCGAAGGAATGCTTTTTTTCAAAAGACACAAAAACAAGTGAATTTATTATTACTACAAATAAATCTCTTGAGAAGTCTCATATTGATGCTATTTTAAAGATAAAAGGAATCTTGTCAGTTTGTAACTTAGATAATGTCACATACAATATAACATTAAAAAATATTCTACATGAAAATGAAATTAAAAAAGAGCTATTGTTGTTTTTATTGGGTCAAGATATTTCGATTAATGAATTATCACCTAGTTTACAAAACAATGATTTAGAGAGTGTTTTCTTAAGTTATATTTGTGATTAATTTGAGCTACTTGATAAAAATATGAACTATTTATTATCAAGAATTGATAACAGAGAGATTATATGATAATTGTATGAAATATGTATTAAAAAAGGAATTACTGTCATATTTTAATAATTTAAGTGGATATATATATATATCCCTTTTCTTTTCTGTTAATTCATATTATTTTGTTGTATCAAATTTAATGGCTGGGCAAAATAATGTAGCCGAATATTTTCAAAGTATGAGTACAACTATTATGTTTCTGATTCCCATTTTGACAATGAAAGTCTATTCAGAAGAGAAAAAACACAAGACAGATCAGTTGTTGTTTACTTTGCCACTAAACATCTACTCTTTAATGCTTGCAAAGTTTTTAGCTACTTTTATCATATTTCTTATGGGCGTATTTTCTACAATTTTATTTGTTGTTATTTTATCATTTTTTGGGCAAGTAGATTATTTAATAGTTTTGAGCTCGTATTTAGGAATAATTTTAGCGGGTTCTAGCTTTTTATCTTTTGGGATTTTTATTTCCTCTCTTACTGAAAATCAAGCTACTGCATCAATAATCACTTTTTCGATTTTATTCTTTTTTAATATAGTAGTTTATGCAAAAAATTATATAAATAATCCCATTGTTCTAAAAACAATAGATGTGATAGCAATATTTGAAAGATATAAATTATTTACTATTGGTATATTTGATTTTGAAGCAGTAGTTTATTATTTATCGATTGTTTTTTTATTCTTTAGTTTGACAAAAGTTTCTTTAACTAAACATAATATTTAGTGATGGTTTTATAGGATATTAGATTGATTAGCTATGAAAAACAGAAAAAGTATTTATATTATATTGTTGTTAATTCTGATTGTTATTATCAATATATTTTTCCAAAAACTAGGAAAAATAATTAATTTAAAATTTGATTTTACTACAAATAGTCTTTATTCAATTTCTGAAGAAACTGTAAATATTGTATCTAAATTAGATAATAGTGTTACCATCTTTTATATTAAACCTACAGATAATGATATTACTGAGATATCAAGATTATTAACAGAGTATTCTAAAGTTAGTGACAAGATCACTGTAAAGTATATAAATCCAGCGACTGATTTTTTGTTTATAGACAAATATGAGTTATTAGATGTTCCTATAAAGCTGAACTCAATAATTGTAGAATCAGAAACTAATAGATACGTCCTTCAGCTAGAAGACATGTATAATTTTAGTACTGATGGAACTAAAGTATTGTTTTCAGGCGAATCTAAATTAACAAATGCAATTGTTAATGTTTCCAATCCTAATAAGAGTATAATTGGATATGCTCAAGGACATGGAGAAGATTCACCTTCAATACTAACGGCTTTGTTATTGGAATCAGGGTATACTACTTCTAGTTTAATCTTTAACAAACCGATTCCTGAAGACATTGATGTATTGTTAATTTTATCTCCAAAGTCTGACTATACAGACCATGAAATAAAAATATTGGATGAATATCTTTCTAAAGGTGGATCCATTGTGTTTTTTAAACACACTTTTTCTGATAATCTTGTTAAATTATATTCATATTTAAGTGAATGGGGTATTAAATTTAATGAAGATCTAGTTTTGGATTACAATAACAATATTCTAGACAATAGTTCTTACGTCATTTCGCAGTTTTATCAACATGAAATTAACAATTACTTCAAGAATAATAGCTACTATGTTGTAGTTCCTAGTGCAAATAGTATTTCTAAAGATTTTAGTAACAATACTAATTCAGATGTATTACCTGTTCTATCAAGTTCAGATAATGCATACTCTCGCAGCCAACAAGATATATACAAAGATTTTGATAATCAAATTTATAGTTCAACCCAGGTTCCTAATGCAAATGATGAGAAAGGATCGTTTGTGTTGGCTGCTACTTCTTCTAGAAACTATAATAATGGAAAAATTGGTAAGATATTTGCCTGCGGATCACATAGGATGTATTACGATAATTTATTGGGTTTAAATTCAGTGGCCAATTCTAGATTTTTCATAGAAATATTAAAATGGGGAATACAATCTAAGCAAGATTCTCTGCCAATTTTAGGGAAAGAAATAGGTTCTATGCCCATTACTGTTTCAACAGTTCAAATTAATTTACTAACATTTCTTCTAGTTTTTGCGATTCCTATCTGTATATTACTCTATGGTGTTATCAATAATTATAAAAGGAGACAGTTATGAAAATATCTTCTAGTAAGATTTTAATAATCTCGATAATAATATTATTGATGCTAATATATTTATTGAATTCAATTTCAAATCATCAAGTATTGAGTAAAGAGCGATTAATCCCGTCTAATTACTCAAATAAGATTAATCGAATAACAGTAGTAAATAATAAAAAAAGTGATAATACTTATACAATAGATAATGATTTATTAAATGGGGAATTGACTTTAGAAGATTCTTTAGAATTGGAAGGTTTTGCACTGAATTTTCCAGCTATTCAATTTATTTGGGATAAATTAATAAACATTGAAGTACAAGAAATAATATACGAGGACAATGCTGAACAATATTTTCAAGAACCTCTGATGTCTATAACTTACAATACAGGGAAAGAAGAAATTACATTTATATTTGGGAAAAAGGTTGAAATAATAAATGGCTATTATGTAAAAGAGGTATTATCTAATGACGATAAAAGCAATAAAGAAACATTTATAGTTAATTCAGAAGAAGTCGAACAAATTATTAATGCAAAAAACGGTTTTTATTTACGAAACCTGATTGATTTTAATTATGAAAGTGATTATGAATATCTTAACAGTATTGAAATTTGGCATAAAGACAATATTATTTTTGGGATTAATAAAGAAAATGATGACTTTTTGTTAAGTTATCCAATTTCTTATATATGTAACTATCATAAACTAAAAAGCATATTATTAGATCCCGTGATGCATTTAAAATGGGGTGAAGTTGCTGATGAATTAATCAATTTCTCAGAGGCGGGTCTAGATGACCCAAATTACACCATTAAATACAGTTATAAAGGTGATTTGATTGATATTCTTATAGGTAAATCTGAAGGCAGTGAAACATATATTTCTAAAAGAGGAAGCGAACAAATTTTTTTGATTGAAAATAATAATTTATCTTTTTTAGGAATAGATTATAGAGAGTTAATAGGCGATACAGTTTATAACAGAAGACTAAATTCTATAAAAACTTTAAATATCAAATATAAGGGAAAAACGTATAATTTTGATGCATTATCAAATGAGGGGAAAAATTATAATAATTTGCTCAGAGCTATTTCTAATACGAAAATTTTTGATACAGTTGATGTTAATACATATCTTGACGATAGCAATAATCTTGAAATCAACATATCGTTATATTCTGAGATTAATGATCATTTAGTTTTTACTCCAATTAATGATAGAGAGTATGCCTTTTTTATTAATGATATTAGTTATTTTTCGGTACAATCTCGTGACGTTGATAATATTATTGACGCATTAGATGGTCTTTAATTTTGATTTAAATGATGTTTACATGTATTATTATAATAATTATTATACAAACCATTTTATGTGATGATATTTAAAAAAGAAATGTTGTAGTACAACTGATTATTTGAAAGGGGAAAGGATTTTTATATGGAGAATGTGGTTATAGTATCAAGTGCGAGAACGGCTGTAGGTAGTTTTGGTGGATCTTTAAAAGAGTATCAGGCACCCGATTTAGGTGGATTTGCAATTAAATCTTCGGTAGAACGGGCAGGATTAGAGCCAAAAGATATTGATGAAGTTGTCATGGGATGTGTAGCAACTGCTGCGGAAAATGCTTTCATGGCTCGTATATGTTCAGTGAATGCTGGTATTCCCTATGAAGCCGGGGCATTGACTGTAAATCGGCTTTGTGCTAGTGGATTGCAGTCAATTGTTACGGCAGCTATGGAAATAAACCAAGGTTTTGCCAACATTGTTGCAGCCGGTGGTGCAGAGAGTATGAGTAATATACCTTTTTATTTAAGAAAAGCTCGTTTCGGTTATAGAATGGGAAATTCAGTATTAGAAGATGGATTAATAACAGCGTTAACAGATCCCTTTTCTGGTTCTCATATGGGTTTAACTGCTGAAAATATAGCAGAAAAATATAATATTTCACGTGAAGAACAAGATGAATATGCATTTGAAAGTCAAAAAAGAGCTATTGCTGCAAGAGATGCGGGGAAATTTTCAGATGAAATATTCCCAGTTGAGTATAGAATAGATAGAAAAACAAAAGGTATTTTTGAAAATGATGAATTTATTAGAGACAATAGCAGTTTAGAGTCATTAGCAAGGCTTAGACCTGCTTTCAAAGAAAATGGTTCGGTTACTGCGGGTAATGCGTCAGGTATAAATGATGCTGGTGCTGCTATGATTTTAATGAGAGAATCTGAAGCAAAAAAACGCAATATTAAACCCCTTGTTAAGATAAAAGATTCTGCTGTAGCTGGTGTTGATCCCAATTATATGGGTACTGGTCCTATTCCTGCAACCAGAAAATTGTTTGAAAAAACCGGGTTAACAAAAGATGATATTGGTTTATTTGAATTAAATGAAGCTTTTGCTGCTCAAGCAATAGCATGTATTCGTGAATTAGAGTTAGATCTAGATAAGGTGAATGTTAATGGATCTGGAATCTCTATAGGGCATCCAATTGGAGCTACAGGTGCTATAATAACTATTAAGTTAATTAACGAGATGATACGAAGACAAGAACAATATGGTATTGCTACATTATGTATTGGTGGAGGACAAGGTTTGTCTGTATTGTTTGAATTGTGTTAATTATTCTGTTTGTTGTATCATATTTTTTACTAAGAAGCGAGGTTAAATGTTTATGTATGATTTTTCAAATAAGTTTGTTTTAGTAACAGGGGCAGCTCAAGGAATAGGTCTAGCTATTGCGAGACGATTTGTTACTGAACATGCATCAGGAGTAGCATTGATTGATTACAATCAGGACTCTTTGAACAATGCATTAGCAGAATTAGAGTCTATCAATACTGACAGTGTTATTTTACCAGTATCTTGTGATGTTTCAAATTATGAAAATTTATCTTTAGCAATTAATCAAATAATTGATAGATTTGGTCGCATTGATATCTTGATAAATAATGCAGGAATCACAAGAGATGCAATATTTCACAAAATGAGTTTAGATCAATGGAACGATGTTATCAATATAAATTTGAATGGCGTTTTTAATTGTACTAGATTAGTAATAAATGGCATGAGAGAGAATAACTATGGAAAAATAGTTAACATGTCTTCAAAATCTGCATATGGTGAAGTAGGACAGGCAAACTATGCAGCTACCAAAGCTGCTTTAGTAGGATTTACAAAAACTCTTGCTAAAGAGGGTGCTAGAAAGAATATAACTGTAAATGCTGTATTGCCTGATTTTATTGATACACCCATGATGAATGCAATTCCTCAAGAAAATTTACAAAGAAGAATTGAAGATGCACCAATGAAAAGAATGGGAAAACCAGAAGAGGTAGCTGCTTTAGTAGCTTTTTTGTCTAGTGATGAATCTTCATATGTAACTGGAGAAACTATCAATTGTAATGGTGGTACTAGGACTTAGTAGCTTTTTGTCTTTTACATACAAATAATATACCCTCTGAGAGACGGTAGTATTATTTGTATGTAAATTTACTTCTCTTACTTTAATAGTGCCTGTTTGTCTGAGAAAATCGTACGCTCGTCAACCTCTTCAAAATTTTCTGGGATATTTCTGGGATAATTATATATCAAATCTTTTAGTTTTTTGGAGATATTGCTTTGTGTACTTACTAATTTTGTTTTTCTTAGGTATATTGTAGTGCACAAATTGGTTCAAGTTTTTAGTGTTTTAATAGTTGAAATAAATTTTTAATATGTGTTGCACAATTGCATTCTTATTCTGAACTATCTATAATAAAGCGACAATTAAATTAAATGCGATGACAGGAACAGTAAATTAGGCGTAAAGAGAGAATAGCGAATGGAGGATGGTGAAAGCTCCGTATCTCTGCTTAATTGAAAATCATCCTCGAGCAGTGAGCCTGAATTTTTAGTAAATTAATTAAGGGAGAATTACAAATTTTTATATTAATTAATTGCTTTGAAAAGAAGAGGACTAAATTAGTAAGGTGAACCGATTGCTGATAGCAGCCCTGCGTTAGTGGAAAATGAGATAAATTTATTTGTAATTCCAAATTGATAATTCTCAAGATTGAATTGTCAGGTAGTTCTGAATTGATAACCTTGATCACTGAGTTATTAGTTGAAACCGAGAATACAATGAATTTATGAAAACGGGTGGTACCGTGCAGATTTGCGCCCCGGTGAAGAGGCGCTTTTTTATTGGGAAAAGTGAGATTAATTTTCATTGAATTTTGCAGCTAGAGCGAAATGAAGTTGAAGAAATAGTATTATTCAACTAATAAACGAAATAAACTGGAAAAATAGGATTTGAAGATAAAAATTATAATGATAAATCCATAGAATAAGAATTGCTTGAAGGAGTACACATGTATACAAAAGTAGACAGTTCATTAGATTTTGTTGAACGCGAGAATAATATCAGAGAGTTTTGGAACAAGAAAAATATTTTTGATAAGCAAACAGAACTCCGGAAAGATGGTGATAAATTTGTCTTTTACGACGGTCCGCCGACAGCAAATGGTAAGCCGCATATCGGTCATGTTTTAACCAGAGTCATTAAAGACGTTATCCCCCGTTATCACATTATGAAAGGCAAAAATGTATATCGCAAAGCCGGTTGGGATACTCACGGTTTACCGGTTGAACTTGAAGTGGAACGTTTACTGGGTTTGGACGGAAAAGATCAGATCGAAGAATACGGAATAGAACCTTTCATCAAAAAATGCAAAGAAAGTGTTTGGAAATATAAGACCGAATGGGAAGAAATGTCTGAAAGGATTGCTTTTTGGGCCGATATGGAGAATCCCTATATCACATATGAAAATGACTATATTGAATCAGGTTGGTGGGCATTGCGTCAAATCTGGGATAAGGGATTGATTTATCAAGGTCATAAAGTTGTGCCGTATTGTCCGCGTTGCGGAACTGCATTATCAAGTCATGAGGTGGCTCAAGGTTACGAAGATGTCACTGAACCGTCGGTATATGTTCGCTTTGCCGTTGAGGGTGAAACCGATACGTATCTGACTGCTTGGACAACGACTCCTTGGACTTTGCCATCAAACCTTGCACTTTGTGTACATCCGGATGAATATTATGTTTTAGCAGAAGTAAATCAGGATGTTGACGGCACGGAAAAGAAAATCCGTTACTATGTCGGTGAATCTTTGGCTGAGGATGTTTTAGGTGAAAACTATAGCATAATTGAAAGAATGCAGGGCAAGGATTTAGTAGGCAAGAAATATCAAGCATTATTCCCATACGCTGAACAGTTGATTGAGCAACAGAAAAAAGAAGCTTTTTATGTTGTAATGGATACATATGTAACAATGGATGAGGGTACCGGAATAGTACATCAAGCACCTGCATTCGGTGATGATGACGCGCGTGTCGGTCGAATCTATAATTTGCCATTTGTCCAATTTATCGAGGAAGACGGAACATTACCGGAAGTGGCAACCGATTTTGCCGGTTTAACCTTCAAAGAAGCTGATCCGAAAATTATTGAAAATTTACATGAACGCGGATTGTTGCTGAAAATTCAGGAACATACACATAATTATCCGTTCTGTTGGCGTTGTCATACACCGTTAATGTATTATGCTCGTCAATCCTGGTTTGTGAAAATGACTGAGCTTAGAGATAACTTGGTTGCCAATAACAGCACTGTCAATTGGATTCCACCAACTATCGGTACCGGTCGTTTCGGTAAGTTTTTGGAAAATGTTGTTGATTGGGCTTTATCCCGCGAAAGATACTGGGGGACACCGTTGCCGATTTGGCGTTGTGAAGACTGCGGACACGATTATCTGGTCGGTTCAATTGAAGAGCTGAAAGCAATGTCGGATAATTGTCCGGATGATATTGAATTGCATCGTCCTTATATTGATGAAGTTCATCTAAATTGTCCTGAATGTCAAGGCAAAATGCAAAGAGTGCCGGAAGTTATCGATGGTTGGTTCGATTCAGGTGCAATGCCTTTTGCCCAATATCATTATCCTTTTGAAAATCAAGAACTATTTAAGAAAACATTCCCTGCTGATTTTATTTCTGAAGCTGTCGATCAAACCAGAGGTTGGTTCTATACCTTAATGGCTCTCGGTACAGCGGTTTTTGATCGTTCGCCATTTGAGAATTGTATCGTAATGGGGCATGTTCAAGACGAAGAAGGCCGTAAGATGTCGAAACATATTGGTAATGTTGTCGATCCGATTGATGTGCTAAATGAAGAAGGTGCGGATGCAGTGCGTTGGTATTTTTTCAGTAACAGTCAACCTTGGTTGCCGTCACGATTTTCAGCTCAGATGGTTAACGAGATGAAGCGTAAATTTATCAGCGGATTATGGAATACCTATGCATTCTATGTTTTGTATGCTGATATTGATCAATTTGATCCAAGCAAATATGAACTTGAATATGATAAGTTAAGTGTCATGGATCACTGGATTTTGAGCCGTCTTAATACTTTGGTGAAAGATGTTGATCAGCGTATGGAAAAATACGACATCACCGGTTCGACCCGAGTCATGGAGAATTTTGTCGATGATTTGACAAACTGGTACGTTCGTCGTTCTCGGGATCGTTACTGGGGTTCCGGTATGGAACAAGACAAAATCAATGCATATATGACATTGTTTACTGTTTTGGAAACTTTAACCAGATTGTCTGCTCCGTTTGTTCCGTTTATGACAGAGAGCATTTATCAAAATATAGTAGTGAATTTCTTTGTTGATGCACCGGAAAGTGTCCATTTGTCCGATTTTCCGACTTATGATGAGAATATGATTAATCCGGAATTAGAGCAACAAATGCAGCTTGTTTTGGACTTGGTTAATCTTGGTCGTGCTGCAAGAAATCTTTCAGAAATGAAAATTCGACAACCTTTGACAAAAATGTCGATCGTTTCCGATGATAAATTGGACGATGCTTATATTCCCTTAGTTGCTGATGAGTTAAATGTCAAACAAGTAGAATGGGTAACCGATGCAACTGAATTACAGGATTATCAATTCAAACCGCAACTCCGTTTATTAGGACCACGTTTCGGTAAAAACTTAGGTGAGGTTAGTAAAAAACTTGCAGAAATTGATGGTCGGGCAGCTTATCTTGAATTACAAGAAAAAGGTCAAATCGAATTAGAAATTGCCGGTGTAATGGAAATTTTCACGGAAGAAGATTTGTTGGTTTCAGCAATTCAAGCTGAAGGTTTAGCGACTGCTTCCGATCATGGCGTAACGGTTGCTTTAGACACAACTTTAACTTCTGAATTGATTGATGAAGGCAATGTCCGTGAAATCGTTTCAAAAATCCAAAATATGCGTCGCGACAGCGGTTTTGAAGTTGCCGACCGCATTAATTTGTATTATGCGGATAATGCTGAACTAGGTGAGTTGATTGAACGCTTTGCTGATACGATTAAAGCTGATGTTTTGGCTGTCTCCGTCGCTCCTTTACAAGATGGTGTTCCTCATGTATCAAGTGTAAACATTAATGGCAAAGATTTGACAATTGGCTTGGAGGTAGTTGGCTAATAATTCTAAGCATATATTGACTTTTCTTATTTAGACTTGCACACTTTTTAAGCTTGTTCAGCAATTTCACAGTATAACCTTGAATAGTGTGCAAGCTCTTTAGTAAAATTTGCTTTAGAAAATGTAAACAGCTCACAATTTTGAGCAATCTCAAAAAAAGAAGAATTTTGTCCGGTTAAAGTCAAAAAGTTGGAGTAGTTAAAAAGTGAAAAAAAACAAACTTAAGGTTAAATCTAAACCCAAATCTACATCTACATCTAAAACTAAATGGAGAAGTTTGTTGATCGTAGTAATAATTTTGATATTGCTGATCTTTTTACCGAATTTATATATTGTAGCAACGACTTCCGGTCAAATTACCACGCTTCAAAATATTTCATCCCAATACTATGAATGTGCTTTAATCTTCGGAGCAGGAATTCGTGACGGAAAACCTTCGCCGATTTTAAGAGAACGCTTAGATATGGGAGTGGCTCTATATCAAGCAGGTATCGTACCGAAATTATTGCTTAGCGGTCACGGTTCAGCTGATGGCCAGGGATATGATGAAGTCAAAGTGATGCGTGAGTATGTTTTGGATAAAAATGTGCCTGATGCAGATTTGATTATTGATAAGTCGGGTTTTTCAACCTATGAAAGTATTCAACGTTGCTTAAATACCTATCATTTACAAAAGGTTTTATTGGTTAGCCAAAAATATCATCTTTATCGTGCAGTCTATCTTGCCAATCAACTTGGGCTTGAAACTGGTGGTGTGATTGCAGATCAACGCAGACTCTCCGGTCAATTTCTACGTGATGTTCGAGAGATCTTTGCACGTGATAAAGACTTTATAAAAGGAATAATCAAACCCTAAATAAAAGGAATAATCAAACCCTAATTTAATGAATAATCAAACCATAATATAATGATTAATTAATCTTAATTTAAGGTATAATTAAATCCTGATTTCCGGATGACTGTTTCTCATCTTTGGAGGTAGAAGTGAATAGAAAACATTTTAATTTGATCTTAGCCGGTGTATTGGCAGGACTATATTTAGTTTTAACCTTACCTTTTGCTCAAATTGCGTCCGGCATGATTCAGTTCAGACTGGCGGAAACAATTGCTGTTTTACCTGCTCTGACTCCGGCAGCAATTCCCGGAGTTTTTTTTGGCTGTCTACTAGCTAACTTTCTCAATCCGCAAAATCTCGGTCCGATTGATATTTTTGGCGGTAGTCTGACAACCTTATTGGCAGCATGTTTGACTTATGTTTTGGCAAAACCGTTACGCTGTTATTTGAAAATGGAAAAATCAGAACAAGCGGAAGCGATCGGATTACGTAAAAGTGCTAATATCTCCAAATTCGTTTCTTTGATACCACCGGTTATTCTTAACGGATTAATTGTCGGAACATATTTGCCATTTCTTTTCTCGACGGAAACTCCTGTGATTGGTGTAATTTTAACAACAATACTCTCGATAACGGTTTCTCAAACAATTGTGATTTTTGGCCTAGGCTTACCACTCCTAATCAGTCTGAGCAAAAACAAAGCTATTTTGAAATATATCTGATATATTGTAATTTAGATATTAGATATATTGAGATTTATATATCTTAGATATTGTAATTTAAGAATTTAACAGATTATGAATATTAATGAGGTTAATTTGATTATGAAAAGATTTTTAAATTGTTTTAGTTCGGATTTTGCTCAAATCAACAAAACTGAATTGTTAGCAGCTATTGCTCAAGCAGAAGGACGTACCGTTGTCAGCGAAACTATCGGGGTTTTTCCTCCACTTTTAACTGATGTTACTAACGCTGAATTAGCGGCATCTTTTGGAGCTGATATGTTGATTTTAAACTTGTTTGATGTAGACAACCCGACTATTTACGGCTTACCACAGGAACTGGCTGATCCGGATTTTAGTAAATTGTCGGTAATTAACAAAGTGAAGTATTTAACGGGTAGACCGGTAGGGATTAATCTTGAACCTACTATAGCTGCTGAGTCTAATGATCCAAATCCGTTTAAAATGACAGCAGGCAGAATTGCCTCAGTTGAAAATGCCAAAAAAGCTTTAGAGCAGGGAGTTAATTTTTTGGTAATTACCGGAAATCCGGAAACCGGTGTAGATAATCAGAAGATAATTAAGTCTTTAGAAGAAATAAAAGAGGCAGTAGGAGATCAACTGGTTCTTATTGCAGGGAAAATGCATGGTTCAGGAATTTTATCTGAAAGTGCAGAGAATATAATTACGGAAGCAGATGTTTTGAATTTCATGGCTGCCGGTGCAGATATTATTCTACTACCTGCTCCCGGAACTATTCCCGGTATCACAATGGATTATATTCGTAAATTAGTCCAAATTGTACATCAAAAAGAAAAAATGACGCTGACCTCTATTGGAACTAGTCAAGAAGGAGCAGATCCTGCTACGATTAAGCAAATAGCTTTGCTTTGTAAAATGACCGGAACAGATTTACACCACATTGGCGATAGCGGCTATATTGGTATTGCAACACCGGAAAATATTATGCATTACGGAATTGTCATACGCGGAGTTCGTCACACTTATCATCGCATGGCTGCCTCAATCAGAAGATAATTCTAGAAGATTGAAAGTCATTTGCTGTGAAATATATTTCAAATTTAAAGTTGCTTATTATGCGTTTATGAAATATAAAGCAGTTTATTCCTAGGTCATGTCAAAATTAGAGCCAGAGCGATAAAGATATTTATTATGAAATAATAGAATGAAAAATTAGAGAATATGACACAAACACATTATTTTAAGCCGAATCAAGCTTTAGATCATGAGATAAAAACAATTGAGTATACAATTGCTCAACATAATTTTCAATTTATTACGGATCGCGGTGTTTTCTCCCGTAATAAAGTTGATTACGGTACAAATATTATGTTAAAAACCGTTATTACAGAATTAAAAAAAAGTCGTTTTGATTTTTCTTATGTGGCTGCACAAGATGAATCTCAAAATAATATGATTGAATCGATTAATGGCATTAAAATACAAAAATGCTTGGATTTAGGTTGCGGTTATGGTGTTGTATCAATTGTCTTAAATACACTTTTCCCGGAACAAAGATGGTATGCAGTGGATATAAATCCAAGAGCGGTGGAATTGACCAAAAGAAATTCTAAAAAACATGGTTTAAACATTACGGTAATTGAATCTGACGGTATTCCAAAATCAATTATTTCATCAAGTGAAATTTATAAAGTTTCTGAATTTAAGATGAGAACGATTGAATCTGACGGTATTCCGGAATCAATGATTTTGGGAAGCGAATCTGATAAAAAAATAAAATTTGATTTAGTTATATTGAATCCGCCAATTCGTGCAGGAAAAGATGTTTGCTATAGGTTATTTACTGAAGTTGCTGCAGCAATTAAAACTGATAGTGTTTTTTATACGGTTATTCAAAAAAAACAAGGAGCTGTTTCGGCATTTAAATACTTGCAAAAATTGTTCTCAGATGTGATTGTTGTGGATAAATCAGGTGGCTATCATACGATTCGCTGCAGAATACCAAGCCCGATTGAATCTGATTAATCATGAGAACAGCAAGGAACGGCTAAAAATCCCTTCCCAAAAACATATCAATTCGTTAATAAGTAAAAATGGAGAAATATCATGCCAAACGAATCTAAACAAAACAATTATTCCGTTCAAGCTATAGGTCAGGATAGTCACAGATTTGTTGAAAGAAGTGATCCGAAAGTTTTGGTGTTGGGCGGAGTTGAAATTAAGGATTGTCCGGGGCTTGCGGGAAATAGTGATGCAGATGTTTTGCTTCATGCATTAACCAATGCGATATCCGGAATTACTTGTAAACCGATTCTCGGAACTATAGCTGATGAGTTATGTTTGGATCATGGAATTACTGACAGTAAAGTTTATTTGGAATTGGCTTTGGCTGATTTAGCTGACCTTAACTATGAGATATTACATATAAGTTTTACGGTTCAAGCATGTCGTCCGAAACTTTTGCCTTTGATTCCTGAAATAAGGAAATCGATTGCTAAAATTATAGAACTTAACCTTGAGCAAGTCATGATTACTGCAACCAGCGGAGAAGGTCTGACAGATGTTGGTCGAGGCGAAGGCATAGAGGCTTTTTGTGTAATTTCGGTTGTACCGATTGCTGAATGATTTAATTGAATGTTTTAGAGAATTTATCAAGTAACAATTTATACTCGATCGAATAATTTGCCTATTATGTTTGGATATGGCGTAGATATACCGATTCCAACAAGTAATAAGGCGAGAAAAGATCAATGGTGAAAAAAGTATTTTTAATAGAGCAATTGTTACATTTTTTTAATGCTACTTATTGTATAATGGTTATGTTCGATAATTTAGCTTTCAAAAATAGAAAAGAACAATTCTTGATGCTATAATAAAACTGTGTAAATTTACAAAAAATCGGTGTCCTTTCAGGATTAATTATTAAATATAAAGTTGTTTCAGAATAAATTATAGAGTTTATTATTAAATATAAAAGGTGAGTATGACCAACAAGAAAAATGAGAACATATCAAATAAAAAACCAGGTACACCGATTAATCGGCAACCCAATAATCACTGGAACCAAAATACTGCCGGTTCCCCAAAAAACCAAACAGCTCGACCTTTACGAGAAGTCAAGCTTAACAATAATGGAATAACCCCCGGGGCTAATATTAGAATGACTCGAGTTAATAATGGCTCAAGTTTAAAAGCGAATAGAGGGATGAAGCCCGGAGTTGGGAAAAAGCCGGAGCCTGGTTTCAGTAATGGTCCAAAACCTAATTCAAACAATAAAAAGAAAACATCCAATAAAATATTGTATTTAATCTATACTTTAGCCGGCATAGCTTTAATTTTGCTAGTGTTTACAGTTATTCATTTTATGAAAGACGGTAAATCGGAAAATGATGTATCTGAAGTAGCCAAAACTACCAAGACTGGGGTTGTAACACAAGCAGAAGAAGGAATTTCATCCAGTATTTATTTTGGCGACATTTGTTTAGGTGGTATGGAATATGCTGATTTTGAAAAGCAAATGACTGAAAAATCTTCTGAAACGTTAAAGAATATCAAGATAAATTTAGAGAATGAAAAAGACGTAAATCAAAAAAAGGAATCCAGTTTAAGTGCTTTAGACTTAGGTATTATTTTAGATTTTGAAAAAATTTATAAAAATGCAGAAGAACTGAACGAGCTAATTAAACAAGAGCCGTCCAAGAAGTCCAAAACAACAAGCTTATTTCTCCAAGTTGTAAAAGCGGAGACTATTGAAGATAACACTAAGGATTTACTTGAAAAAAATCCACGAATAGCTGAATTGGCTGATATTGAGGATAATAATTACAAATTGCATCCGGTTTTTGTGATAGATGAAATTGCTCTGAAAAAAGCTGTAGAAGATTTTTCCATAGAAGTTGAAATCAAACCGGGGAAGTTGGCAGCAACGACTTTTAATCTTGAAACTTTGGAGTTTGAATTCGTTGAAGTTGCCAAAGGTTACAAATTGGATACGGAAAAATTAATCGACAAATTGAAGCAGGCTTTTTCCGAAAACAAATTGAACGAATCAATTAAGTTGGAATTTGTTGAATCTGATGAAGTTCCGGAAGAAGAGGATGTTGAATTCGGTTTGATATCTTCAGGATTTACGGAATTAGTTTCACATGACCCTGCCCGTGACTCTAATGTAAGAAGAGTCGCCGAATTACTTAGCGGATTTGTAATCCAACCGGGCGAAGAATTTTCTTATTGGACTAACATTAATCCGATTACCGAAGAAAACGGCTATACTTATGGCGGTGCAATTGCTGCTGACGGTTCATATGAATCTGTAATCGGCGGAGGTATTTGCCAAGGCAGCAGTACATTATATTTAGCTGCGGTTAGAGCAGATTTAGAAATAACGGAACGCAATAACCATACAATTCCGAGTGCATATGCGATTGAAGGTATTGATGCAATGGTTTCGGAATGGTCTGATTTAAAATTTGTAAATAATACCGGGTACCCGATAGCGATTGTCGGATATTACGTCGATTCGACTTCAGTTGAATTTCAAATATACGGCAAAAAATTTCCGCCGGGCGTAACGATTGATTTAGATCCGCATTTTATAAGTCAAGCTGCTGCTAAAGCACCGAATAAGGTTGTCAATAAAGATTTGGAACCGGGTGAAGAAGTTGTGGTGAAAAATGGAATAATCGGTTCGTATTGGTCAACCGATAAAGTATATTATCGTGATGGCATTGAATATGACCGGGTTCACTTGAATAATTCGTATTACTGGTCATATGCGGGAACGATTGAATATAATCCTGATTCACCGGATAGTACAACTACCAAAACAACAACTAAAAAAACGACGACCGAGAAAACCTCAACAGAGGAAACTACAGCCGGGGAACCATCAGGATCGACAGATCCCGCACCGGTAACTCCAGACCCTGCACCGATAACTCCAGATCCCGCACCGATAACTCCAGACCCTGCACCGGTAACCCCAGATCCCGCACCGGTAACTCCAGACCCTCCGGTCGTAGATCCGCCGATTGAAAATCCTCCAGATCCAGGAGAAGCAGAACCTTAAAAAACAGAAGGTTTATAATTAACAGAATATAGTTGATGATCTTCTTTATTGCTACCATGAAAATCACTACCCGCTGTAAAAGGCAAGTTTAGTTTTCGGGCAAGAGAGAAGATCATTTTTTGTTGTTTCAGACTCGCATTGCTGTGAAAAGCTTCAACACCGATATTTGCCAGATTTGCAATTTTTGTAATTTTTTCAATTAATAAACTTTGATTTTCACACCAACCATACTGATGGGGATGTGCGATTACCGGAAAACCATTAGATTGTTCAATTAATTGCAGAGCGTATTCAAGTTCAACTCCTTGACGAGGAACATATGCCGGCTTGCCTTCTGCTAAATAATCGTCAAACGCTTGTTGAATAGAATTGACATAATTGTTAGCAACCAGCCATTTGGCAACTTTGACTCTACCTGTGACCGGTTGCTCAGGCGAAGGATCAAGCTCATTTTTTGGAATGGGTATTCCTAAGTCATGTATGCGTTTAATTAATTCCAGATTTCGTTTGCCACGTATAACTCTTTGTTTTTCTAAAAAATCGTCTATTTTTTTGATTGATTGTCCGGAATAATATGCCAAAAGATGAATTTCCTGATCTTCAAAGACCACCGATAATTCAACACCCGGAATTAATATCGGATTTTGATTTTTGTGGTTTTCGGTTTTGTGTCGTTTGATTAAACAATTTCCATCTAAGTTCTGATTTGACAAAAACCTATTATCTGAATACTGTTCGGGCAAAAAGTCTTCAAGGACAGAGTATTGTCCGATAAGTTCCAGACATCCTTGAATTGTATCATGGTCTGTTAATGCAATATATTTCAGTTGATTGATTTGAGCAAGTTGCATTACCTGTTTCGGAGTATAACTTCCGTCAGAAGCTGTTGAATGAACATGGAGGTCAATCCCACCAGTTTCGGTGATTTTACTTAAGAATAAGCCTAATTTATTATTCATTGTGAGGATAAGCCTAATTTATTATTTATTGTAAGACCAAGTCTTATTTATTAATCTTTGTCTTTGTCTTTCAGATTAAGCTGCTCTGAAACCAAATATCTCGGTCTGCCTTTAATTTCATTGAAAATGTTTGCAATATATAATGCAATCATACTCAAGCTGATCATGATTGCTGATCCGATTAATAAAACTAGCAGAATAACAGTTGTAAAACCTTCAACCGCATGACCTAAACACCAATTAATTAAAGTTTGCATAGCTAAAATCAAACAAAAAATTGAAAGAATAAAAGTCAGTAGTGGAATAATTAATAAAGGTTTTGCTGAAAATCCGGTAATGGCCGAAATGCTTAAACGCAATAATTTACGAAATGACCATTTTGATTTACTATCTTCCCGATCTTGTACGGCAAAAGGAATCACAATTCGCTTAAATCCCATCCAAGCCGATAAACCGCGGAAGAAAGTATCTCTTTCTTTAAATTGTCGCCAAGCCAAAACGACTTTGCGATCCAATAATTTGAAATCCGATGCATTATCTAAACTGTTACCGGAGAATTTTTTGAATAAACCGTAGAATATTTTGGCGGATAATTTCGAAAAAAAGCTTTCTTTACCGCGGGATTGTTTCACACCTTCAACTACATCATAACCTTGTTGCCAGAGTTTGATCATTTCAGGAATCAGTTCGGGCGGATGTTGCAGGTCGGAATCCAGAATAATTACCGCATCGCCTTCTGCTTGTTCCAATCCTGCACAGAGAGCGGCTTCTTTACCATAGTTGCGAGACAAACGTATAGCACTGATTTTCGGATTTTGTTGGGTAGCTTTCGTTAATATTTCCCAAGAATTGTCTGTTGAACCGTCATCAACAAATAATAGAGTATAGTCGAAAACTTCATCCATTATTTGCTCTAAGACACTGATGGTTTTTGGTAAAATCTGGCTTTCATTGAAGCAGGGAATAATCAAAGTTATTATCAAGAGTTTTGTCTCCTTAATCAAATTAGTAGTTAATAAAATTTGTCATAAAAACATATTAGTTATACAATATTTTAAGATTATTACAGATAAATTGTAACATACAAAATAGAATAAGGGGTGCTTGCTATGGCCAAAAGAAAAAAGAAAAATATTGAAGATGTATCTGTACAGGACAAAAAAATTATAGTCAGAGTTGACTTTAATGTTCCTCTGGATAAACAAACAGGTGAAATTACAGACGATAAGAGAATCAGAGCTGCTTTGCCGACAATTCAATATTTAGTTGATAACAAAGCAAAAGTTATTTTGATGTCACATCTTGGCAGACCGCAAGGATTTGATCCGAAGCTGTCAATGAAGCCGGTTGCAGATCGTTTAAGTGAATATTTGGGCCAAGAAGTAATCTTGGCAGCGGATGTGATCGGTGATGATGCTAAGGCCAAGGCTGAAAATTTACAAGCAGGCGAAGTAATGATGTTGGAAAATTTGCGTTACCAAGCTGAAGAAACTAAAAACGATCCTGCTTTTGCCAGAGAACTTGCAAGTTTGGCTGAAATATATGTAAATGATGCTTTCGGAACTGCACATCGTGCACATGCATCAACTGCAGGTGTAGCGAATTATTTACCGGCATATGCAGGCTATTTAATCCAAAAAGAGATTGAAGTTATGGGCAAAGCAATTACTGATCCGAAACAGCCGTTTGTAGCAATTTTGGGTGGTGCTAAGGTTTCCGATAAAATTGGTGTGATTCGTAATCTTTTGCCACAAGTTGAAACTTTGATAATTGGCGGTGGTATGGCATTTACTTTCTTAAAAGCTCAAGGACTGGAAATAGGCACCTCGTTATGCGAAGAGGATAAACTTGATTTGGCAAAATCGTTATTGGAAGAAGCTGCAGCACAAAATGTCAATCTGTTATTACCGGTTGATACTGTTGCAGCATCAAACTTTACGGCAGATGCAGCATATAAGATCGTTGATGTTGAGGCAATGCCGGCTGATATGATGGGTCTTGATATCGGACCGAAAACTGTCGAAAAATTCTCGGAAGCAGTCAAAACAGCAGGTACCGTTGTTTGGAACGGTCCGATGGGTGTTTTTGAATTTGAAGAATTTGCCAAAGGAACCAGAGCGATTGCTGAAGCTTTAGCAAATTCCGATGCAATCAGTATTGTAGGTGGAGGCGATTCTGCGGCGGCTGTTGAATTGATGGGCTTTGCAGATCAGGTTACACATATTTCAACCGGCGGCGGAGCATCTTTAGAATTGCTTGAAGGTAAAGTTTTGCCAGGCTTGGATTGTCTTTTAGACGGTGGAGAAGGACGTCAAACTTTTGCTGCAGGCAATTGGAAAATGAATAGCGGTGTCCCTGCCGATGCGGAAAAATTATTGAGTGAATTATTACCTTTGGTTAAAGATGCTGATTCCACGATTGCAATCGGTGTACCATTTACTGCACTGACCAAAGCTTTAGAAGTTACAGCATATAGTAATATCAAGATTGCTGCTCAGAATTGTCATTTCCAAGATAATGGTGCCTATACAGGCGAAGTTTCAGCCAAAATGCTGGCTTATATGGGTGTGCCGTATGTAATTATCGGTCATTCGGAACGCAGAGAATATTTTGCAGAAACAGATGAAACTGTAAATTTAAAAGCTAAAGCAGCTCTTCACTGGGGTGTTCGCCCGATTATTTGCTGCGGTGAAAGTTTAGAACAGCGTGAAGCAGGTGAAACTTTTGCTTGGATCAAAGAACAGATTACCAACGGTTTAAAAGATATTCCTGCCGAAAAAATGGGATTTATAACAATTGCTTATGAGCCAATTTGGGCAATAGGTACGGGAAAAACGGCTTCAGATGAACAAGCACAAGAAGTCTGTGCTTATATTAGAGAATTAATTGCCGAATTATATAATACGGAGATCGCTTCAGAATTAAGAATTCAATATGGCGGCTCAGTCAATGCCGGAAATGCTGCAGGATTATTTGCTCAACCGGACATTGACGGAGGTTTAGTTGGTGGTGCTTCATTAAAACCTCAAGATTTCAGTGTTATTTGCTTAGTATAAATCAGAATTAAGGCTCAAACTGTTAGTTCGAGCCTTAATTTTTGAAGTTTCATTTTCGATTCAGAAGGAGAATATTTAATGACAGAAATCAAACAAAGACCGGTTGTTCTTTTTGTTTTAGACGGTATCGGTATTAACGAGAATACGAAGGATAATGCGGTGTATACGGCTAAAACACCCAATTTGGACAAATATCGCGCTGCATGGCCGAATACAAGTATTAAAACCTCCGGTCAGGATGTCGGTTTACCGGACGGTCAAATGGGCAATTCTGAAGTGGGTCATATGAATATTGGTGCAGGCCGTGTTGTTTACCAAGATTTAAGCAGAATTAGCAGAGCAATTGCAGACAAAAGTTTTTTCCAAAATCAAGCTTTGATTAATGCGATGGAATATGCAAAGCAGAATAAATCCGCTCTGCATTTATTAGGTTTATTATCCGATGGTGGAGTTCACAGCCACCAAGAACATTTATATGCCCTATTGCAAATGGCTAAAGACCAAGGCTTGAACAAAGTGTATCTGCATTGTTTTTATGATGGTCGTGACGTTTCGACTACTGCAGGTGTAGGTTATACTGAAGAATTACTGAAAAAAATTTCCGAAATCGGTATTGGTAAAATTGCTTCGGTAAGTGGTCGTTACTATGCAATGGATCGCGATAATCGTTGGGAACGTGTAGTGCAAGCTTATGATGCCGTTACCAGTTGTGCTGTGAAAACAGGCACCGATCCGGTTCAGGTATTACAAGATTCTTATGCTGCGGGTGTAACCGATGAATTTATTCTTCCGACTACAATTGTTGATCAAGCGGGTGAACCGGTAGGGCCTATTCAAAATAATGACAGTGTTATTTTCTATAATTTCCGTCCGGATCGGGCGCGTGAATTGACCAGAGCTTTGAAAGAACCGGGATTTGCCGAATTCGAATTAAAAACCGGACATTTGAATTTGTACTACGTAACTATGACTGAATACCATAAAGATTTTTATGACTTCCCCCAATTTGAAATTGCCTACGGGCCTGAAGTCTTGAAGAATACCTACGGTGAATATGTATCCGGTTTGGGTCTGACGCAATTGCGAATTGCGGAAACCGAAAAATATCCTCACGTTACTTTCTTCTTTAACGGTGGTATCGAAAAAGAATATCCCGGTGAAGACAGAGCATTACTGCCATCACCCAAAGTTGCGACATATGACTTAAAGCCGGAAATGAGTGCTTATGATATTACGGAAGAATTGTTGAAACGTCTCAATTCAAATAAATATGATACAATTATTTGCAACTATGCAAATGGTGATATGGTAGGTCATACGGGCGTATTTGAGGCTGCAGTTGCTGCAGTTGAAGCGGTTGATGATTGTGTGGGTCAAGTAGTTGAAAAGATTTTGGCAATGGGCGGAATAGCTCTCTTGACTGCCGATCATGGAAATTGCGAACAGATGGTAGATCCTGTAACCCAAGAAATCTTTACAGCTCATACAACTTTTCCTGTGCAATTAATAGTTGTTGGTAAAGATGACATTGAATTGAAATCTGGTGGCCGTTTGGCGGATCTTGCACCGACCATGCTGGATTTGATGGGTCTTGAACAACCTGTTGAAATGACCGGTGAAAGTTTAATTATCAGAAAGTAAAATTATAAAACAGAACGATAAATTTTGTAGTTCAAGCTAGATAATTCAGGCTAAAAGTATGATTATTTCTAATATCAAAACAGCAGAAGTATGATATAATACAAAATGTATAAAAATAATGAAAAATAGTTATAAATTTTAGTCAAAAGGAGAGAACTTATGACAAAAGACAAACAATTTATGACGATGGACGGGAACATGGCTGCTGCATATACATCATATGCATTTTCCGAAGTAGCAGGTATTTTCCCGATTACTCCGTCGTCGCCCATGGCTGACTATGTCGATAAATGGGCTCAAGAAGGACAAAAAAATATATTCGGACAAACAGTGGACGTTATTGAAATGCAATCTGAAGCAGGAGCTGCAGGTTTCGTACATGGTTCATTAGCAACAGGTGCATTGACAACTACTTATACAGCATCTCAAGGTCTGTTGTTAATGATACCAAATATGTATAAAATAGCCGGTGAGTTATTACCTTGCGTATTCCATGTTTCTGCCAGAGCACTTGCAGGACAAGCTCTTTCAATATTCGGTGATCATTCCGACGTAATGGCATGTAGGCAAACCGGATTTGCGATGTTGGCATCATCAAGTGTTCAGGAAGCACATGAAGTAGCAGCAATTGCTCATTTAGCTACAATTAAAGGACGTGTGCCTTTCCTCCATTTCTTCGACGGTTTCAGAACATCACATGAAATTCAAAAAATTGAAGTCTTGGATTATGACGATTTAGGCGGATTAGTTGACAAGGAAGCACTAGATGCTTTCCGTAACCAGAGTTTAAGCCCGAATGATCCTGTAATTCGCGGTACGGCTCAAAATCCGGACATTAATTTCCAAGCTCGTGAAGCTTCCAATATATACTACAAAAATCTAGTGCCAATTGTAGAAGAATATATGGCAGAAATTAGTAAGTTAACCGGTCGCGACTATAAACCATTCAAATATTATGGTGTAGAAGATGCGGAAGAAATCATAGTCTGCATGGGTTCGGTATATGAAACTGTTTGTGAAACTGTGGATTATCTTAATGCCAATGGTCGCAAGGTTGGTGTAGTACATGTTTACCTATATCGTCCGTTCTCAATAAATCTTTTGCTTGAAGCAATTCCTAAATCAGTTAAGAAAATTGGTGTTTTAGATCGTACTAAAGAGCCTGGTGCAGAAGGTGAACCCCTTTATCTTGATGTTGTTGCAGCATTTAAAGAAGTGGAAAATGCACCGAAAATTGTCGGTGGTCGTTATGGTTTAGGCTCTAAAGATACAACACCGGATCAAATTGCCGCAGTATTTACAAATTTAAGCAATGATTCGCCGCTGCACGGTTTTACAATTGGCATCAACGATGATGTTACACATTTATCATTACCGC
Source organism: Clostridiaceae bacterium (assembly GCA_012521015.1). Lineage (GTDB taxonomy): Bacteria > Bacillota > Clostridia > Saccharofermentanales > DTU023 > UBA5436. The sequence continues at coordinate 33,499 of JAAYNE010000130.1, forward strand.
TCGGAGATAGCATTGATGTTGCAAAAGAAGGTACATTTGCTGCACGTTTCTGGGGTCTGGGTTCAGACGGTACAGTCGGTGCTAATAAAAATTCAATTAAAATTATCGGTGATCATACTGACATGTATGCTCAAGCTTATTTCAGTTATGACTCGAAAAAATCAGGTGGTATCACTATCTCTGATCTGCGTTTCGGTAATGAGCCGATCAGGGCACCGTATTTAGTAGATAAAGCTGACTTTATTGCTTGCCACAACCAAGCTTATGTCAATACTTATGATATGCTTACCCCGTTAAAACCCGGCGGATCATTTCTTTTGAACACACAATGGGATCTGGCGGATTTGGAAAAACATTTACCGGGCCAAATGAAACGTTTCATTGCCAAAAATAATATTAATTTCTATACGATCAATGCTATTGATTTAGGTGTTGAAATTGGTCTGGGTACTAGAGTTAATACAATTTGTCAGGCTGCATTCTTCAAAATTACTGAAGTTATTCCGGTAGAAGATTCAATCAAATACATGAAAGAAATGATTGTTAAATCCTACGGTTCAAAAGGTGAAGACATCGTTAACATGAACTATGCTGCAGTTGATGCAGGTATTAAACATGTTAAAAAAGTCGAGGTTCCGGCAGAATGGGCAAATGCAGAAGATACAGTTTTACCGGTTCGTGAAGCTCCGGATTTCGTGCAGAACATTGCTGATGTTATGAATCGTCAAGAAGGCGATACACTCCCTGTTTCAGCCTTTATGGAATATGTTGACGGACATATTCCACTTGGTACCTCCAAGTATGAAAAACGCGGTATTGCGGTTAATGTTCCGAATTGGATTCCCGAAAAATGTATTCAATGTAATCAATGTTCATTTGTATGTCCGCATGCAGTTATTCGTCCTGTACTATTGAATGAGGAAGAAGCAGCTGCTGCACCGGAAGGATTTATTACAATCGGTGGTTCCAAACCGTATGAAGAATTCCAATACAAAATCCAAGTTTCAGTTCTAGACTGTACAGGCTGTGGAGTATGTGCCGTTCAATGTCCTGTTAAAGCTCTGGAAATGGAACCGATTGATGATCATATGAATGAAATTGAGAATTGGGAATATGCAGAAACCGTATCGCATAAAGCTAATCCGATGAAAAAGAACACAGTTAAGGGTTCACAGTTTGAACAACCGTTACTCGAGTTCTCCGGCGCTTGTGCAGGTTGTGGTGAAACACCATATATTAAACTCTTAACTCAATTATTCGGTGATAGAATGCAAATCTCCAATGCAACCGGTTGTAGCTCGATTTGGGGCGGTTCTTCACCGTCAGCACCATATGTCAAGAATAAAGACGGATTCGGACCGGCATGGGCCAATTCACTATTTGAAGATGCGGCAGAGCATGGAATGGGTATGCACATGGGAGCAAAACAAATCCGTAAGCGTGCTACGAAAAAAGTTGAAGATCTGATGGCTCTGAATGCCTGTGAAAACATCAATCTCGCTGCACAAGCTTGGCTTGACAGTTATGATGACGGTGAGGCTACACGTCAGACCACCGCTGATCTGGTAGCTGCTTTAGAAGGTTATGCCGGAGATAATGCTGAGGCAAAAGCTTTAATTGACGGAATTCTTCAATTGAAAGATTATTTGATGAAACGCTCATCCTGGATTATTGGTGGTGACGGCTGGGCATATGATATCGGCTTTGGCGGCTTGGATCACGTTTTGGCATCAGGCGAAGATATTAATATCTTTGTTCTCGATACCGAAGTATATTCCAATACCGGTGGTCAAGCTTCGAAATCGACTCCGTTAGGTGCAATTGCTGAATTTGCTGCCGGCGGTAAACCGATCAAGAAGAAAGATCTCGGTATGATCGCGACAACCTATGGTTATGTCTATGTTGGTCAAATTGCTATGGGAGCAAATCAAGCTCATGCCTTGAAGACAATTGCTGAAGCTGAAGCATATAACGGACCTTCAATTATCATTGCGTATGCTCCTTGTATCTCGCACGGTATCAGAGGCGGCTTGACCTTGTCACAAACCAGAATGAAAGATGCGGTCGAAACCGGCTACTGGCATCTTTGGAACTATGATCCGAGAAAAACGGAAAAAGGTGAGAACCCGTTTACGCTTACATCAAAACCGCCTAAACGTGATTATCGTGACTTTATTAATAGAGAAGTGCGTTATACTGCTCTGAATAGAAAATATAATAAAGAGCAAGTAGAGGAAATCTTCGATAAGGCTGCTGAAGCTGCTGAAGAACGCTATCAAGTATATATACGCATGGCGGAAGCAAATTTCAACAACGCTGAGTAATAAACAATAATTATTACGAAAGATTGTCTTTGAATAATTAACCATAAAGACGATGCTAAAATATTTATTAACGCAGAAACATAACTGCAAAGGTAAATAATAAATATGTTATAATAAATCCCCGTAGCAAAATGAAGTTGCGGGGATTTTTCTGAATTTAACGAATAAATTGAAGTTAATAGATAACCTGAATTCAACAGATAAGCAGTCAGATTTTACTGCTAAGGGAAAGGAATCTATCAAATGCAGGTAAGTTTTAACAGAATGTTGCATCTATCAGATACTTTAGTGCCAGATTTATTTATTACCGAATATATTAATAAATTGAGCGGAAATGCAATACGCTGCTATTTAATCTTGCTTTTAACCTTTCAACACGGTAATCGAAAAGCTTCACCGGCGGATCTTGCACAAAGATTAGGTATCAGTGTAAATAAAGCGGAACAGGCCTTGACTGAATTGCAACAAGTTCAGCTAATCATTATCCAAAGTGGTAATATCGAATTGGTTGATCTGAAAGCTAAAGAAATCCAACGCAATTTGTTGCAAAATCAACCCCATGAAAATGTGTCGGAAACGGATATTTCACGAAGAGAAGCGATTATACAACAAATCAATGATACATTCTTCCAAGGTGTTATGTCTTTGGGATTTTATACAATAATCGATGAATGGTTTAATCAATATCAATTTGAACCTGAGGTCGTTTATGCAATTTTTGCTGAAGCGAGCTCCAAACAAATGTTGAAAAATCCGGGGTATGTTTCAGGTATTGCTAAAAATTGGGGCGAGTCCGGCGTCAAAACCTATAGCCAATTGAATCAATATTATAAAAACTACGAAGCAAGACAGCTTTTGACCCAAAAAATCCGAAAAAAATTAAACATAAAAGGTTTTTTGACTGAGTATCAGGAAGACTTAGTCACTAAATGGACTGAACAATATGGTTATAATTTCGAGATTATTGATTTGGCGATGGCAGAAACTGTTAACGTTGGTTCTCCGAGTTTTAAATACATCGATACAATTCTTACTGCTTGGTACAAAAAGGGTCTTAAAACTGTAGCAGCCATTGAAGCGGATCAAAAAGAACATCGCAGACAATTTGTAAGTGCAAAAAAAGCTATCAGCTCGCCCAAAGCAAGAAGACGTCTCAAGACAAAGGAACAGGCAGAACAAGATATTCCTGAAGAAGAATTATATCGATTAGACCTGATCCAACGTTATTCCGAGGCAGGAGAAAATGATGAATGACGCGAAATTTTGATCAATATACTAAGAAACGTTTGAGTCGTTATTATGAATTAGCAAGACAGGAAGCGGAGCGTCTCCGTGACCGTAAGGTGAATTCAATTTACCAAACGTATCCTGAAATAAAGGAACTGGAAAACAAGAAAATTCAGGCTGGAATAGTACAAATTAGAAATAAAATCAGCGGATTTGTCGAGCAAAATACGTTTGAATTAGCCGAGATAGAGCAAGAGTTAACGAAAGTGTTGAATTTGTATAATATTCCTCTGGATTATATGGAGCCTGATTATAGTTGCAAAATTTGTCATGATAGAGGTTGGATTGGTGACAGCTATTGTTCTTGTGTTGATCGTGTTTTAATCGAAATCAATCAGCAGACTAATCTTTATTTACCGGCTCCGGATCAAACATTTGCAAATTTTGATTTGAATGTTTTTTCAAATCAAAAAAATCCGGTGTTTTTTCAAGGTCAACTTTCACCGCAAGAAGCAATGCGTGGTTTACGCACTATTGCAAAAAGATACGTAAATAATTTTCATGATAATCCGGAAAATTTATATTTGTTCGGTACAACCGGCACCGGTAAAACCTTTTTAATGTCCTGTATAGCCAATGAATTGAGCAATAAAGGTGTTAATCTGGTTTTTATCAGAGCTGTTAAATTATTTGAATTAATGGCTCAACGCAGAACATTGCTCAATAGTTTCAGTCCGGATCCTGAAGAACGAGATTTGGTTAATAGAAAATTTGATTTAATCAATAAAACTGAATTGCTTTGTATTGATGATATAGGTCTTGAAGCAAAGGGTTTGCTCAATACGTACTCTGATCTGATTGTTTTATTGGATGACCGCTATAATGCGAATTTGCCGGTAATTATGACCGGCAATCTAAAACCGTCGGAGCTTGCTGAAGATTATGATGAGAGAATTCAGAGTAGAATTACCGGAAACTATCAACTGCTGATGTTCGAAGGACCTGATCTTAGAACTCAAACGGCAAAAGGGAAAATGGAACAAAGTGCGGATTAAAACAGGCATAGATATATTGGATTTACGGAGATTTAAGAAATCTCTCGAACGCAGAGGAAAAAATTTTCTTCTAACTTTTCTAGTGGAAGAAGAAATTGAAAATGCACAAAATAAACCGGAGAGTTTAGCTGGTTTATTTGCTGCTAAGGAAGCCGTTTCTAAAGCAATCGGCAGTGGTATCTGGCAAGCCGACGTAAAATGGCATGATATTTTTATCTCGAATGATGAATTAGGTAAACCGCACGTTGATTTGAGCGGCGAAGCATTTACCAGATATGATAAAATGAACGGGATAGATATAGATATCAGTATCAGTCATGAGAAAAATTATGTTGTTGCAATTTGTGTAATATTGACTGATTCAAAAGTCTAAGAACGAAAAGAATTATGAGCAATAAAGCTAAAAAATTTGATAAAAATTTGAATAAGAAATTTAGTCAGAAACTTGATAAGGAATCGACAAAAAAAGTTAAAATAGATTTGACCGGTCACAAACTGAAAATCGTCGAGCAGGATATATATATTGATAAAATAAAATCTCGAAGATTTCCGAAATGGTTGATTCCGATGATTTTAGTGATAGCATTGTCTTTGGCATTAATATGGTTTGTTCCGGTACTGTTTGCTAAATATCAGATCCAAAGAGCAGATCAGTACGATTCTAAACAAGCTGAAATAGATCCTTTTCTCCAAGAGGCCGACGCGGTTGTTAATCAAAAGAGTGCGGCAATTTGGGCGGAACCAAATCGTCAAAGCCTTCGTGTAACTTCCGGCGTTTATAACGAGCCGGTTAAGATCTTAGATTCGCAAATTAATAATGGATATTATCTGGTCGAGTTGGCGGACGGAGTAAAGGGTTATGTTTTAGCGGACAAATTAACTCTTAATCTGAATTCATATAATGTTGAATCAGCAAAGAATAAAGTATTGTTGATTAATCGTGAAAAAGCTATTGTTTCCGACACAATTGGTGGTGATGTAATTGCAATTGCTCCGATGGGCAGTGTACTTTATGCGGATTATGTGACAGAGCAGGTAGTGCGTGTAATTATTCCCGGTGGGGATATCGGATGGATGAGCAGAGAGAATTTAGTGCTATTGGATGTGAATCAAGCAATTCCTGAACCGGAAAAAAAGCAAGCAGATATATTTTGTTCCAGCGCATTGATTTTTATCAATGCCGCATATGTACCTGGTGGGATGGATATGAGCGGTATCGACCTGCCTTCGATAATTTATCTTGCCGGAAAAACTAATGGTTTAAATATTCCGCGTATCATGCAAAAACAAGCAAAGTATGGCACCCAGATTTCTTTTGAAAGAGATAAATATGACATGCCGAATATTGATGCACTAAAAGCGGGAGATATCTTGTTTTTCTCATTAGACAAAAATCCGGCAAATTTGACTTCGGCTGCTATTTATTTAGCAGATGGTAATATTCTCTACGCTTCGGGAAATCAAGGATCGATTCAAATTGTCAGTTTACCGGCAAATGAAAAGATTGCTGAGAGCATGGTTATTGCAAGACGTCTGTTCGATTGAAAAACAGCAAAAATCAGGAAGAAAACAAAACCAAATAATTATTTCCCTAAATCTATAAAAATGATTTGACAACTCGGGAATTCGTTGCTATTATCATTAAGCGTTTGAAATAGCGTGTGCACGGCGGCGTAGCTCAGCTGGCCAGAGCATTCGGTTCATACCCGGACGGTCGTAAGTTCAAATCTTACCGCCGCTACCAAGATGGCCCGTTGGTCAAGAGGTTAAGACACCGCCCTTTCACGGC
>JAAYNE010000131.1 GCA_012521015.1 Clostridiaceae bacterium
AATAGCATCATCTCCTACAAGATGTCCCAATCGATCGTTTATGCTTTTGAAGCCATCAATGTCTAACATGATTCCAGCAAGTGCACGGGCAGGATCCCTTTTTTCACTATGCAATAACAATATGTTATTTAAGTACTGCCTGTTAAATAATCCCGATAGCGTATCTACGTAGGATGCTTCATTTTGAACATTAATGAATAACGAAATCATCCCTACAGCCACGCCAAGCCACACAAGAGAGTATCCGTAAAAGAAGAACTGCAACAGACTTCCAATCATAATGGGAACCATAAACATAATAGCAGGAAGAAATAAATACTTATGTACCTTCTTGCGATACGAATAGATTAATATCATCCCATATGCCAGATAAAAATAAGTGACAGCATATGGAATAATATATAAATCTGTTCTTTGATAAATATTGTATTCATCGACCACAAAAAATACAGGTGTTACTAAGTTTATTAAGCAACCGATTATGATTAGTATGGCAGGTATAGCCACAAAAGAGTATATTCGCTTGATTCTCTTCATATCTGTAAACAATTTAAAGTCCACATAAACTACCCATAAATAAGCAAATATAATATTGTTAATAAACAATATGTCATTTAGCACTAACGACAAAGTACGATAACCGTGTCCCATATTGCCATCCACAGAAAAAACAATTGACTCAATCAAGCATTGCAGAATATTTAAAATAACCATCGCATAGAATATCTTTTCTTCAAATAATCCATGACGTAGTGGCCTTTTTAAACTCAATAAAATAACTAATAACAACAGAATTGCTGTTCCATTTGCAATATATATCGCCGGAAAATTAAACATTTCGAATGTGCCCTTTCTTTGGAAATTATTATAACTTATTTCATGTTCGTTTGACAGTAAAAAATTGAGCCCAGTTTCCGCAACCGCTTTTTTGAGGAAATCACGTTTCCCTGTACGGTATAACCACATATAATTTTTGCTTTGTGGGATTTTTCTTTCTTCATGCAGAACCTCAATTCGGTGGCTAGATGCCGCTAGATTTGATGCTTACTTTTAATCCGGACAAGCAACTCCTGCTAATCAGACAGCAAATTTTCAAAAATGAACATATTATTTTGTTATTCCGAATAAAATAGACATCAGAGCATCCGATTAAATAAGACTATGGAATTATGTCAAGCTTTGGTGAATATTGCTTATTAGTAATCAGTAGATGAAGAAGAACAAAAGATCTCAAACAACGAAACTGGATTTCACTCAAAAAGAACCGGCTCCATCAGGAGCCGGTTCTTTGAATTATCAGAGAATTTTTATTATTTAATACGCTTCATGCTGTTCTCTTCGAACGTCAGTGTATCGTCTTTAATTGTGTAGGACACACCGTTGAGTGGCTCGAAGGTTGGGTCGTCACTTTTGAGGGTGAGTTTTCCGTCTTTGGCCTCATAAGTAATTTCCATTTCGCTGAACATCGCATTCATAAGTTCGTCGGCTTCTTTACTTCCGGTTTCAATGGAGATCTTTAGTTTGCCGTCAGCGGCAAATTCATAGATCCATTTTCCTTCCATATCGGCTTCCGAAACCTCAAGAGCCCACTTACCGACAATGCTGTCTTTGTCTTTGCCGCCTCCTCCGCAGGCAACGAGGCCGAGGCTGATGATCAGGATGAGGGTAATTGCAATTATTTTTTTCATGTTTACGGTTCCCTTCTCTTTTTTATGGTGTGATATGTATTCATATTGTACTTGTTAATATTACCTTATTAAGAAAAAAAGAACAAACTTTAGCGGCTTATATATTTGACTTCCCCCATTATTACTTATTTTCATTCTCTGTCAGGTAGAACCGGTTATCTTCACTTCTTCCTGAGTTTCCAAAAGAGCCGTACGCGACACGATATAGCACTTATTGACAATTGCTAATTGGATATTAAGAAAACAGATAGATCCAATAGTCTGGAGTGTAGCTTGGGATCAAACCAGGTTAATTTGGGTGGTAATGTCATTTGAAAGTTATTGAATAGAGCTTGCAGTTTGTAATTAATCAAAAATTCTTTTCGCGGTCAAGGATTTCTTCTAAGAGTGCTTGATTTACAGGAGTAGCTATGCCGTGCTTTTTCCCTAATTTGACGACGGTGCCGGCGAAGAGATCAACTTCTGTCTTACGTCCTTGCAGAAGGTCTTGACGCATCGAGGGCATACCCTCTGCAGCAAGAGGTTTTATAACATTCAGCCAATGTAAAAGGTCATTATTATCGAGTTTTACACCTTCCGCTTTTGCCAGCGCGATGACCTCTCGCATGGCGGCAATCATACGCTCGCGCTCCGGACCTTCACGCTGAATCGAACCGTAATTGCCTTCGCAGACACTAACAACTTGGTTGACCCCGACATTGAGCATGAACTTGCCCCACATGCGATCACGCATATCTGTCACGAGAGTATGGGAGAGTTTTGCCCGCGTAAGATAATCTGCCACAAGCAAAAGGCGAGGCGTAATCTGATCAGAATAGAGCTCGCCCACGGTAAAATTGCCCATGTTTTTCCAATAGAGCCGATTGCCCTCTTTAGTAGCATCCATGCCCTGAACCGTGCAGCCAAGAACTTTATCACCGTATACGGCACGTATATCATCTTCGCTGCTGATGCCGTTGAGGAGCGAAAGAATAACAGTTTGATCTCCAACATGCAGTGCCGCATCAGAGATAGCTTGGGGCAGTTGACCGTACTTGACAGCAAAAATCAAAAGATCTGCCGGATCACATGCCTCATCCGGTCGAAACATCTTAAAGCTCAGTACTTTGTCATTATTATAAAGTCCTTCTTTATAATATCTTGCCTGGCGTGACATATCTGCAATGACGCGAAAGCCGCCGGGAGAGGCGGCAGAGGCAAAAGATTCGGAAAAGAGAAGGCCGAGAGCACCGAGACCGATTAAGCTGACGGTTTTAATTTGATTCATAGTTTTCTTTCACTTTCAATGCTAAGATATTTTATGTACAACATCTAAAATATCTTAGCATACGAACTCGAAAAAGAAAGATATCTACCAATAGATTACGTAATTTCATAAAGCATAAAAATGGACTTTTGACTTGCTATTACTGCTCAATACATTGATTTATTATTAGAAGAAATCTTCGTTCAAATTAGGATATTCGCACGTCATGCTTGCCTCGGCAAGTATGTGTCCCTTAATAGCAGCATCAAATGCTTCTTTCGTAAATCCATTCTGCAAGTCGAGCATCGTGTCCAATGCATAGGCGGTAATTACATAAGTGTGTGTCTTATCCGGTGGAGTTGGTCCGCCGTAACCAATGGTTCCAAAATCGTTTGTTCCCTGTATCATTTGCGCAGCTCTTAATTTGCTGGCGTTTTCAGGAAGATCGACGGTTTCAAGATTTACGACCATCCAGTGTACCCATTCGTATCCGGCGAGCGGCACGGAATCCGGGTCGGTCATCAGAATCGCAAAGGATACTGTGTCAGCCGGTGCAAATTCAACCAACAGGGGCATTGAGCATGTCGGAACATCCCCATCCTTCTGTTCACCGAACATTCCATGTTGCGGAAAGAGTTGTCCGTCCAAAAGATTATCACTGCTTACAGTCATTTCGATTTCATTGTTGGCATATTTTAAAGCGCAGTTTACAGCATCCAATATAGGAAAGCTCCCATCAATATATTTGTCGTCCTTATGATAGGTAACTAAGCCTTGGGGGCGGCTTCCTGTAAAAAAATCAAAAAATGTTTTGCCGGTATCCGTATACAGACAGGAAACCTGAATTTCCCATTGGATGATGCTTAACTCCCCCTGAGTTGAAACAAGGTTAGGGCTGGCGATGATTTCAATGAACTTGTCATAGCTGAGCAGGCTGTCCGGAATTTTTTCCTCAGGCAGCTGCGCCATGACATCCAGTAGAATGCCGGAGTTTTCTTCTATGGTATCATAATCACCAAACTGGGTATAAGAGATCATGACTTTATCGGAGTCTGTCGGCTGAACATTGGCAGGAAGATTTACGTTAAAGAGGGTTCCGGTGTGAAATGCTCTAAAATCCTCAGGCTTTACAATTCCCAGGTGATTCTCTGCCTTATAGTCCGCAAAAAATGCGCCGAACATACCGGGATCTGCTTGAACCCGATCCAATCCGTTTGTAATAAATTCATCGCTGATAAAACCTTCTTGAACAGCCGATGTCTCTGCCGGAGTAACAGGTGTCTCTGCCGGTTCAGCCGGTTTATCTGTTGCTTCAGCTGTGGGAAAACTGGCCGGGGTGGATAAATTGCTTGACTCTGAAGTATTCTGCGGCGCGCAGGAACAAGCGGTCAGCATTATAAGTACGAATATCAGTATGCTTGATATTTTTTGTTTCATTTTCACACCTCTCATATAGTTGTTTAAAAGAAGAAAATATTTTCTTTTTCCTTTTCAAATTAATATTGCTAATATATCTGCTTTCAGCAATTTCTTGGAATTGTCTCACGATGAAAAAACTATGGCTTTGGGTCTTCATTATTATTTTAATATCCCATTCTCCCTCACTTGTATGCTCGTTGCATACAAATGAAAAAGTCTTTAGAATAACATTTTAAATGCAACAAATTAAAAAATCAGCATTGAAAATATGAGGTTGATTCTATTTATTTTAAGTCGACAATTTCGTTTTGGTTTTTGTAAATCTTTTCTGGTCCAATAACACCTCTTACCATTGAAAGTGGATAAATTATAGCATTTTTACCGATAATAACTCCCGGATTAAGTACAGCATTGCAGCCAATTTCAACATGATCGCCAATGATTGCACCGAATTTTTGTAAGCCTGTTTCAAATTTTTGGTTCTGATAATTTAGTACAATATTCTTGCGATCAGCCTTAATATTTGAAGTGATAGATCCGGCACCTAGATGACTGTACGGGGCAAGAATTGAGTCCCCAATATAATTAAAATGTGGAGCTTCTACATGAGAAATTAAAATACAATTTTTTAACTCAGTTGAATTGCCGACTATACAAGAATCTCCGACAATGACACTACCCCTGATAAATGCATTATGTCTAATTTCATTGTTTGGTCCAATGATTAATGGTCCAATTAGCAGAGCAGATTCTGTTATTCTTGCAGTGTGATGAATCCAAATATCATCTTTGACTTGTTTGTATTCTGTTCTTGGTAAACTGGATCCGAAATCCAAAATATATTGATTAATTAAGGAAAGTGCTTGCCAAGGATATTCTATTTTTTCTAACAATTTTTCTACGAGAGTTCCTTGGTATGAAATTAAATTTTTTGTTTTTAACATAGTTAACTCCGTTTTTAATTTAATATTTATAAATCTAAATTTTTTATATTACTAGTTTATATGAGTGTTGAATTTTTATTTAAATCAGAATAGCATTTTTATTTAATTGTTTATATCTGATATTTACTCATATTGTAATATATCTGAATCAATTATTTAAATAGGTCAAAAGGTTTTTGTTTTGGTCGACTTTTGAAAATACACATCTCGTCTTTGGTAGGATGCTTGAATTGTAAAAATGATGCATATAACGCCGGTCCATCCGTGTTACGATCTAAATCGGTAATTTTCCCGTATAATCTGTCACCGACCAAAGGATATTTATGGGCTTTCATTTGTGCTCTGATCTGATGACTGCGTCCAGTTTTTAAGTCGACTTCGATTAAGCTGATATTAATTTTGGGCAAATAATCTTGCAATTGAAAACTTAGCTCACACTTCTGATATTTCGTTTGATGTGATTTGTCGGGTTGATTTATTACGATGTATTTTCCTTGAACTTTATTACGTGAAATAAAATCAGACCAAATGGCATTTTTGGGTTCCGGTTGGCCATGGATTACTGCTACATATTTTCTGACGAATTGATGTTCTCTAATTTGGAGGGACAACCTTGAAGCTGATTTTGAAGTTTTGGCGAAAACCATTAAACCACCGACCGGACGATCCAAACGGTGGACTAAACCTAGCCAGGCAGTACCGGGTTTATTATATTTAACGCGCAGATATTCTTTGACTATGCTTAGCAGATCGGGATCTTCGCTATGATCTTCTTGTGTTAGTAAACCAACCGGTTTCTCTACAACAATTAAATGATTGTCTTCGAAAACAATTGGTATGTTAAATTCTTTATTTTTATAAATTATTTTTGGCATATTTTCCCTTTTAGCTATTGCTAATTTATGCGGCTAAGTATTTCTCTTATCATGTATGAAATATCTTTAATCTTATCACTTAAAAACCGGTTTTTCTTGATAATAAACAATGTACTAACAATTAAACAAAAAATGATATAAATAATTATCGAAATTAGCTATAATGTAAAACAATATAAAAAATGATAAATAATATAGAAAAAGAAAAAATTAAAACGAAATAAACAGAATGTCATGACGAAACGTAAGTCGAAGCTTGAACCAATTTCTCATAAAGATCTAGATTTGATGCCGGCTCCAGATTCCGATATTTATATAAAATATAATTGGCTAATCTGTTTAGCGCTAGCTTTTATGTTTTTGATTCTAGGCCTTGTTCTGGATATACCAAGCAATTTGTGGAGTGGTATCACCGAGATTGTATTATCTTCTTCAGTATTAATTACCGATTATTTTGCGGTTGGCGGGATAGGTGCAGCTTTAGTTCACAATGCCGGTTTTATCCTTTTGCTATTAGCAATAGTTTCGATCAGTAGAACAAAATTAACCGGAAAAATTATGGCAAATATTTTCATGCCGCTAGGTTTTGCCTTTTTTGGAATCAATGTTTTAAATATTTTGCCATTTATTCTGGGTGTCTATATATATGCCAAAAGACAAAAACAACCGTTCAGTGACTATATTATTACCGGCTTTAATCTCGGAGCTCTAGGTCCTGTAGTCAGTGTTATTGCTTTCAACATCGGAATGCCGTTATATTTTTCAATTCCTCTGGCAATTATATGTGGCATAATAATCGGGTTTTTTATGCCGCCTTTTACTGTAAGCTGCTTCAAATTACATCAAGGATATACATTGTATAATACGGGATTTACCGGAGGTTTTATTGGAATCTTAATTTTTTCAATTCTAAGCATTCTTAAAATTGAAATAGTTCGACCAAGTCTCTTGATTGAACAGACCTCTTTGCCACTAATCGTTTTCTTGATTATATATTCTGTTTTTCTTCTTTTATCGGGGATTTTCTTTTTAAAAAAATCCGGATTCTACTGTTCGAGAGAATCCGAATCTTATCATCCAAAAAAATCTTACCGACAACTTCTCAAATGTACCGGATATTGTGAAATAATTTATGAATCTTTCGGAGCAGAAAGGACATATATCAATATGGGAATCATGGGGTTACTGGCGATCGGGTTTGTGTTACTAACGAGGGTGACACTGACAGGACCCATTGTGGCAGGTATTCTCTCGATAATAGGCTATGCAGCAATCGGAAAGCAGCCATTAAATACTATCCCGATTATGTTCGGAGTTACTTTAGGTGGTTTGATAGGAAATGCTGACTTATCAAGTACCGGTTTTGTAATGATAGGTCTTTTTAGTACTGCATTGGCACCAGTTACAGGCAAATTTGGAATAATTTCGGGAATTATTGCTGGCTTTGTGCACTATGCTATTTCTGGAATGAGTTCTGGTTTTCATGGTGGATTGCTTTTGTATAATAACGGATTTGCCAGTGGAATAGTTTCTATTTTACTGATAAATTTCCTAACAAATTTACCACAAAATATCTTTCGCAAAAATAATACAAATTCTTAATACAAATAACATTATTTTTTGTTAGATTTAGTAAAAGTGATATATTAAATGTTATTCATTAGCAAAAATCCATTTAATATAGCTTATTGTAGAGTACTGCCAATTGATCTTTCAAGTCTTGTTTTACATGACAAAAGTGTTGTTGGAAGAAAATTAATTCTTGCTTAACAGAACAAAAATATTTATTGGGAGAAAAATATGTCAGATAGAAATAGAAAATTTGTACCGGAAGTTAAATCCGGCTTAAGAGATGATTCTATAATTGTCACACCCTCGGTGATTCGCAATTCGAGCGGAATCAAAATTTATAATCGGAGAATCAAATCATTTATTTTTACGACGGATATTGCAACTATCACATATTCCGATGCAGATGCAATTATGGCGGTTTACCCTCAGACGCCACATCCGGCGATTGTTGAAGCAATTACAGCTGTAGCAAGTCAACCGGTTTTTGCGGGTGTCGGCGGCGGAACAACAGGTGGTAAACGTAGTGCATATGTTGCTGAATTTGCTGAAGCAAGAGGTGCAATGGGAATCGTAGTCAATTCTCCAACTACAATCTCAACGATCCGTTTGCTGGAAAATTCTGTTGAATGCCCGATTGTTGCTACTATTGTTTCTCATTATGATGATGTTGAGAGTAAATTAAATGCCGGAGTTGATATTTTGAATGTTGCGAATGGTAAAGATACGGCAAAGCTTGTGGAATGGCTTCGTAAGCGTTATCCGGAAGTTCCGATTATAGCTACCGGTGGTCCGACCGATGAAACGATTCAGCAAGTCATTGATGCCGGTGCTAATGCAATCAGCTGGACTCCGCCGACCAATGCTGAATTATTCAAAAGTAAAATGGTTAAATACAGAATAGAGAAGCGTCAGACTTTCATGGATAATCATGGCGGTATGACAATGAATGAATATGAAGATAGGAATTTTGAACACTGATCATCAATTGAACTTTTGAAGTTTTATCAGCTATACATAAATATGCCATTTAAATTATCTGAAAAAATATCAACAAATAAAGAGAACAGCAAAATTGGCAACATTATAACTTTTGTTAAAAACATGGCAAAAGCTGTTATGTTCTTACCTGGCAAGATGAAAAAACAGTAAAATGCTGATAACGTTGCAGTTTTATGCTAAAAAATCATGATAAAAGCTGTTTTGCAATTATCGTCGAATCTCTTGTTTTTAACCTGCAATAAATTGACGCAATATTAAGATATAGTTATTATTTGTAGTAATCGACTTTCTGTTTTATCTTAACTATATTTAATTGATGATTTTAGAATAATCTGATGCTTATATAAAAAGATAAAGCTTGTTATAAGATGTCGGTTTATGAGCTAAAATTCGCTTTGTTTGAGCAATCCTTTGAAAAATATAAAAGGGTACATGACCTTAACAAACGCCAATATACGAGGGGAGGATAATATGAGCAATATACCGTTAATTTTAATCAGTGATGATGATCCTGTTGTCCATGAAGCTTTAAGCATTTACTTAGATGAAGAAAACTATCAACATGTTTCAGTATATGATGGTGAAGCTGCTTTGGCAGTATTTAAAGAAAAACAGCCTGACTTAATTATTTTGGATTTAATGATGCCTAAGATATCGGGAATGGATGTTTGTAAAGAAATTAGAAAGTCAAGCAATGTTCCGATTATTATGTTAACTGCTAAGGGTGAAGAAATCGATCGGATTTTGGGCTTAGAACTTGGTGCTGATGACTATATCGTAAAACCTTTCAGTCCGCGCGAAGTAGTAGCCAGGGTAAAGGCTGTTTTGCGCAGAGCCAATGATCCGGAAGCTGGTAAATCTTCCTCGATTTTACGTTTTGACGGCTTGGAAATTAATATTGATAACTATGAAGTTTTGGTCGACGGTGTTCCGGTAGCATGTACACCGAAAGAAGTTGAAATATTACATCTTTTAGCCTCTAATCCGGGTCAGGTTATGGACCGCGAACAAATACTTTCTAAAATTTGGGGTTATGATTATTTTGGTGATACTAGAACTGTAGATACCCATATTAAAAGGATCAGACAAAAAATTGACAGTGATAATCATAAATACGCATTGCTTACAGTCTATGGCGTAGGTTATAAATTTGAACCGGGTCAATAAACAATTAATAGCGAATATTTATGCAAAAAAATTTTATTTTACGTCGAATTTTATTTTTGTTACTTTTGGCTATTGTTTTATGGTCTATTTTAACCAGCATAGTATATCTAAGAATTGCCCGTCCGATTTTTCGTAATTTAAAATCCGAGGATTTATATGGTCAAGCCAGAATAATTTCTTATGTGGCATCTGAAGGAGATGAAATTGTTACCGATGCTATTATTCAACTTTTGACTTTGTCTATTCGATTTTACGAATCAGGTGTCTTTATTTCTGATGAAACCGGAATGCCTTTAATCAGCAATTATCCTCAAGACATACCAGATTATTTTTTGGATGGTATCAACCATGAATTCCATAATTTTGTAAACAATATTTTGTCATTGCAGTCACGTCAATCAATGATTATTTTTTCTGAAAAGTTGAATCAAGACTTGATCTTTGTCGGTGTACCGATTATTAAAACGGTTGAAAATAAGAGCTATCTAATGGGTTCGGTTGTTATAGTACAAACAGTTGATGAACTTCAGGCAAGCTATTCTAGCTTAAATTCAGCACTTCTGATTTCAACGATTATTGTTGGCTTATTAGTTGCAATTCCGATTGTATTCTTTGCAAGTAAAGTGGTGCAGCCATTAACCAAAATGCGGGAAGCGGCATCTGCAATGGTTAAGGGCGATTTTTCACAAAGACTGGAACCTATGGGAGAAGATAATGAAATTTCTTATCTGATCAATGCCTTTAATCACTTAGCGAGTGAGCTGGATTCCAATATATCAAAATTAACAAATGAACGTAATCAATTACAACATATTATTGATGGTATTGCTGAAGGCATTATTGCAGTTAACAGCGATGGCGAAGTTACTCAGAATAATGATATGGTTTGGCATTTATTTCACCAAAACACACGACTTTATACTTCTAATGAATTGTTGAAAATTACCGGCTTGAATGAATTATTTGAAATTTGTTTAAGCGAACAAA
Source organism: Clostridiaceae bacterium (assembly GCA_012521015.1). Classification (GTDB taxonomy): domain Bacteria; phylum Bacillota; class Clostridia; order Saccharofermentanales; family DTU023; genus UBA5436. The sequence continues at coordinate 10,898 of JAAYNE010000131.1, forward strand.
GAATAGTTGTCGAAATCAAGGAGTCTGGTAACGATTTAATTAATTGTTTGATTTCTCCTTTACTTGATCAGGAAAATGTTTTGTATGGGGCAGTTGGTTTGTTCAGGGATGTAACAGAATCAGAAAAACTGGAAGAAACCAGGCGGGAATATGTTGCCAATGTATCACATGAACTGAGAACACCAATTACTGCAATGCGTGGATTGCTTGAACCATTAAATGATGGTCTGGTCAAAAATGAGGAAAATCGACAAAAATATTATGCTGTTTTATTACGTGAAACCAAACGCTTATCAGATTTAATTAATGACATGCTTGAATTGTCTCGTATCCAAACTTCAGAAAAAATTATCAATTTAGAGCCTGTATATTTGAAAAATGATCTGCTGGATTTGGCTGTGCGTTTTGAAGTGTTAGCAGATCAAAAACAGATTGCTTTTGAAATACAGGGTTCGGAGAAACAATGGTCTACTGTATGGGGTAAAGCGGATCGGATAATTCAAATCCTTTCAACAATTATGGAGAATGCTGTCAAATTTACTCCGGAAGGCGGAAAGATTGTAATGTCAATTGCCGAAGATGAAGCCGGTTTGACCGTATCAATAAGTGATAATGGACCGGGCATTTCGCTCGAAGACTTACCACATGTTTTTGAAAGATTTTATAAAGCGGATAAAGCACATAATGAGCGAGGAACAGGACTCGGGTTATCAATTGCTGCAGAGTTAGCTGAACAGATGGGGCATACTTTGGAAGTAACCAGCGCCGAGGGAGAGGGTTCAACTTTTTCGCTTACCATGCCGTTTGCCAGAGATGTTATGAAATCAGAACCTCATCTTAAAGATGTTTATGAGAGTGATTTTGATCATGAAGGATAGATATTTAAGAAACGATTTAAAGCATGGAGAATAACGGTGTTCGCTTGAACAAATACATTGCAGCTGCCGGTTATTGCAGCCGCCGCCAAGCCGACCGCTTAATTTGCCAAAACAAAGTTCTTCTGAATGGCGAGATTGCTGAATTGGGAGCGATTGTTGTGCCTGGGGATAAAGTTGAAATAGGAGGTAAGTCGATTACAGCACAAACTGCAGACGATTTGATTTATTTAGCATTCAATAAACCTCAAGGGATAGTGTGTACTGCAAATCTGAAAGTAAAAAACAATATTATTGATTTTATCGATTATCCACAAAGAATTTTCACAATTGGACGCTTAGATAAGGATTCAGAAGGATTAATTATATTAACTAATGACGGTTCGATTTTTAATAAGATTGTCAGAGCTGAACATGAAAATGAAAAAGAATATATAGTAGAATTAAATCGTCCCTATAACCAGTCTTTTGTTGAATCAATGGAAAAGGGAGTGCGAATTTTGGATCAGATGACCAATCCGACTCAAGTTAAACCGTTGAGCAATACTAAGTTTAAGTTGATCTTAACGCAAGGTCTCAATCGACAAATCCGCCGCATGTGTGATGCACTTGGCTATCGGGTGACATTTTTGCAAAGGATTCGAATTATGAACATAACTTTGGGGAAATTGCCAATTGGAATGTATCGAAAACTTTCAGAACCCGAATTACGAGATTTATTTGAACTTTTAGATAAGTAATTTGCTTATTTCAGATATTTGCTTAAACTTTTAATACAAGTTGAAGTTATAGAATAGGTCAGAAGGACAGATATTCCGGATTTTTAATCTTAATTGAACGATTGTAGAAGCAAGACGAGATATACGGTATTACAAATTAGATAGGTAAAAAATGCGCAAAATACGATTTTGGATAGGAGTTTTATTAAGTTTTAGTCTGTTGACAGGTCTGTTAGGTTGTAGTGGCAGTTCTGATGAAAATACAAACTTTGAAAAACAATCAGCTGTTATTACTGAAAACGTAAAAAAAGATCAAATTGAGTCAAATCAAACGACAGATCGAAAATCCGAGATTCAAGCAGAAAAGAATTCTGAAAAAACAGATGATACTAAAATAAAATCTAAACAAGATAAGACGATTAATGATGGTTCAGAATCAAATACAATTATAAATTCGACAAATAATTCAGAGAAAATAAATACCAAAATCCGGAAAAGTTCAACTGACGATATAACGTTGAAAGATAATTCATCTGATACATTACCAACACATCAGACCACAACATTGAGTGACCAAACTTCGGTTGCACCGACTGTAACTGAAACTCAAACTAAAGAAACTTCCGCTGCAAGAACAACTCCGGCCACAACAACCCCGACGACAACAACGACACTAGCCACGACAGAAGCAGTTCCGGATACAGTTCGGGTACAAATTAGTGTGGATTGTATCAATGCATATAATGCCGGCAATGAAATAGCACAGGCAATTTCTTCTGATGGCTGGATACTGGGTGCAACGGTCTATGAAATGCCGAAAAATTCTACAGTCTACGATTTATTGATGGCTACCGGTCTGGTTATAGGTTCAACGACTTCAAGTCTTGGTGTATATGTTTATTCAATTCAATCTTTGGCGGAATTTGCTTTAGGTGGAAGTAGCGGCTGGATCTACACTGTAAATGGCTCAATGCCGTCGGTCGGTGTTGATTCCTATATTCTGCAACCGGGAGACTTTGTGCATTTCAGCTATACGGTTGAATTAGGGGATATTTAACGTAAAAGATACAGGAGATGCTTGGTGCAAAGCTTAAAAGATTATCATCCAACAGTCAGTTTATTCTACTTCATTTCTGTTTTGACTTGTAGCATGATAACCAGAAATCCTATTTGGGTTTTGCTTTGTTTAATTTTCGCTATTATTTATGTCATTCAACTTAAAGGTTTTAAACATTTCCTGTTTCAATTGATCTATTTTCTGCCAATGTTGATTTTTATTGTTTTCATGAATAGCTATTTTAATAGCTTGGGTCTTACAGTTCTGTTTTATTTAGGTAGAGGTAGTCCGGTCACAGTAGAGAATCTTACCTATGGTGTGATTAGCGGTTTAGCCTTGTTTACAATATTTTTATGGTTTATTTGTTTTAATTTACTATTGACTGCTGATCAAATTTTGGCAATTATGGGCAAGCGTTTACCGACGATCGGTTTAAGCTTAGCGATGATCATAAAATTTATTCCGGATACGATCAAGCAGGGCAGAGAGGTATTATTAAATCAAAAAGCGATGCTGGGAGAACAAAAACTGAGCGGTAAACAAAAAGTAAAATTTGCTGCCCGGATGCTTACTGTATTGCTTTGCTGGAGTATGGAAAATTCGTTAGAAACAGCAGACAGTATGTTAGCTAAGGGATATCCCGGAAAGAATCGGATCAATTATAGTAGAGAACATTTCAATTCAGGGGATGCCGGTTTGATTTCAACAGTTTTGATTTTGTTTGTGGTTCATTTAATTTGTGCATTTTCCGGTCCAATAAAATTTGCCTATTATCCGTTCCTAAATTGGAGCGGTTTGGCAGCTGATAGGATTTTACGAATCATCTCACTGTTAAGTTTATTTCTGATTTTGGTATTTCCTTTACTATTAGATATTATAAATTGGTTTAAGTGGCAGAGAGTTTTTAAACAGGAACAAACAATGCAAAAACATATTAATAACGGAATAATAGTGTATGAATAAACAACAAATTTTAATTGAATTTCGAGATTTTTCTTTTGAATATCCTACAAGTGAGAATTTGCCTGCTTTACAAAATATAAATTTACAAATTAAAGCAGGTAATTTAACAGTACTTTGTGGAATGAGTGGCAGCGGAAAAACGACCCTCTTACGTCACTTGAAGCCGGAATTAAGTCCAGCGGGGAAAAAGACAGGAGATTTAATATTTGCAGATAGTTTAAGAGAAAAAAATATTCTATACAATCGACAAAAAATTGCTTATGTAATGCAAAATCCGTCCAACCAAATAATTATGGATTCGGTTTGGCATGAATTAGCTTTCGGTTTAGAGAATCAAGGATTGAAAGTACAAGAGATTGAACGCCGAATAGCTGAAATTGCTATATTTTTCGGCATAGAAACTTGGATTGACAAAAAAGTCGCGGAATTATCCGGTGGTGAAAAACAAATTTTAAATTTGGCCTCAAATATGATTTTGCAGCCTGATCTACTTGTTCTGGATGAACCGACTGCCCAATTAGATCCAATTGCAAGGCGGGATTTTTTACAGATGTTATTTTATATACATTCAGAAACCGGAATTTCAATTGTTATTTCTGAACATAATCTCAATGATTTATTAGAAAATGCCGATCATGTTTTTTTCTTAGATGAAGGCAAACTTGATTTTTCAGGTTCAGCAATCGGTTTGGCGGATTATTTGTTCAGTAATGATCATTCGTATAAAACTGTACTGCCGCTTGCCACGCAAATCAGTTATTTATCGGGGATAAATCAAATAACGGAAAAATCTTTAACTCGTCCGTTGAGTATCAAACAAGGTCGAGATTTATTAAAGCGTGCTTTGCTGTATCAATCTACTAAAACTCTTGCGGATGATCAACAAATTGATATTAATGATAAGATTGGGATTCCTGGTGGTGAGATAAAGGGGTTTAGTGACGAAATAGATGTTCCTGATGATGCAATAAAGAGTTCAAATCTTAAATCGGAGCAGATTGAAAAAATTCTCACAGTTGATCGAGTTTGGTATCGCTATAATCCGGATGATGATTTGGTTCTTAAAGAAACCAGCCTCAATATATATAAAAACGAAATTTTTGTTATTATGGGCGGTAATGGTAGTGGCAAAAGCACCTTACTTTATTTAATGAGCCGAGCATTAAAACCTTTCAAAGGGCAAATCAAAAGTGCAGAACAAAGAAGGATTGCGATGTTAGGACAAAACCCGGAAGCGGTTTTTGCTCAAGACACAGTACTCCAAGTGTTGACCGAATACAAGCAACGTTTTGCCAATACCGAACAGGAAATCAGCGATATTATAGATTTGTTTGATTTGCGTGATCTCTTGCAACGTCATCCCTATGATTTAAGTGGAGGTGAAAAACAAAAACTGGCTTTAGCTAAAGTTTTGTTAATTAAGCCTGATATCTTATTGCTGGATGAACCTTTTAAAAGTCTGGATGTAATCAACAAACAAAAAATCAAGCGAATATTGTTAGAGTTAAAACAAAAAATGTCAATTGTGATTGTGACACACGATGTTGATTTTATTTCGGAAATTGCGGATCGTTGTGCAATGATTTTTAATCAACGAATAATTGCCCAATCTGCTACAACAGATTTTTTTCAAAAGAATTCATACTTCACAACGACAACTTATCGCCTAACCAGAGACATTATTCCGGGATGTATTGTTTTTCACGATTTACAACAAAAATTGCGAAATCTCACAAACGGAGAATTATCTGATGCGTAAATGGAGCTGGCTAGCAATAATCAGTTTAATTTCGTTGATGGTGATTTGTACTATACTACGAATCGAGCAAACTGCCTTGTTTATCTTTTTTGCAGCAATTGTTGCAATAATTCCTTTTTTTATTTCTTATGAACAAAAGAAACCCAAACCACGTGATTTGATGCCGATAGTTGTTTTGTCGGCTTTAGCAGTTGCCGGAAGAATATTGTTTGCAGCATTACCGAACTTTAAACCGGTGACTGCAATTGTGATAATTGCCGGTATGGCTTTCGGTTATGAAAGCGGGTTTATGACCGGCGCATTGTCCGGTTTAGTCAGTAATCTGTTTTTCGGTCAGGGTCCGTGGACACCATGGCAAATGTTAGCTTGGGGTATAATCGGCTTCATTGCCGGGATATTATCCGAGAAACATATTTTAGTCAAACCGTGGTCGATATTTTTGTATGGTATTTTGGCAAGCTTCGGTTTCGGCTTATTTATGGATACTTGGAACATTTTAGGTTTTGTTCAACCTTTAAACTATAAAAATATAGTTTCGGCTTATCTTCTAGGTCTTCCTTTTAATATCAGTCATGCGGTCTCAACAGTGATTTTTCTTTTACCGATTTATAAAACTTGGCTTTGTCAATTAAAGCGAATCAAGCTCAAGTTTAATCTCAAATAATGTGAATTTAACAAAAATGCAGTATCTTATTGACAGTTAATACTAGATTAAGTATATTTATTTTGGTTAAAAATATTTAATTAAAAAATTGAAACCATTTAATTCATAATTTGAAAGGTACGAGATGATATTTGATCAAGTTAAAACTGTATTAATTGACGTAATGGGCATAGCTGAAGCGGATGTAGTTCCAAGTGCATATTTGATTAACGATTTGGGTGCTGATTCATTAGATGCAGTTGAAATATCAATTGCTTTACAAGATAAATTCAATATTTCAATAGAAGATGACGATATTCTGGAAATGCATACGGTCGGTGACATTGTTGACTATATTGAGCGAAACCGTTGAATTAATTTTCTAAATTGAATTAACGGTTCAGCGATCTAAAGTACAAAAAATAGTGGTAGAAATTGAGAGATAAATAAAACGGTATAAATAATGGATAAACAAGATATATTAGAAATAATGCAACAATTTGATAAAAGTTCTCTAACCAAATTAAAATTGAAAAAATCAAATTTCGGGTTGAGTTTTACCAAAGAAATTAATTTTAATCTTTCACAAACAGGTTCGGCAAGAATGATGCAAGCAATACCTCAATCTGTTGCTGCAGATGCCGATATTGAACAAGTCGAACAAGATAACTTGGTTGAAGTAAGAGCACCAATGGTCGGAACCTTTTATGCTTCATCTGAAGAAGGTGGTAAACCTTATGTTGAAATAGGTGACCAAGTTAAAGCAGGTCAGATTGTCTGTATTATTGATGTAATGAAGACAATGAATGAAATTCCGACACCAGTCGGTGGAAAAGTCCTCAGCATTCATGCTGAGGACGGAGAATTAATGGAATTTGATTCATTATTAATGATTTTGGATACCGAGAATGTTTCGTAAGATATTAATTGCCAATCGAGGAGAAATTGCGGTTCGCATTATGCGTTCATGCCGCGAAATGGGAATAGAGACGGTGATGGTCTATTCAACAGCGGATAAGAATGCACTGCATGTACAATTAGCGAAGGAAGCTTATTGTATTGGTGGACCGGCACCGAAAGATAGTTATCTCAATATGCAGGCAATTCTCACAGTTGCCTTGGCAACAGGTTGTGAAGCAATTCATCCCGGTTACGGTCTTTTATCGGAAAACGCAGATTTTGCTAATATGGTTGAAGCTGCCGGCCTGAAATTCATCGGACCCTCCGGTGAGATGATTGATGCATTAGGCGATAAAGCTAATGCTAGACGCTTGATGATAGAAGCCGGTGTTCCTGTTCCTCCCGGTTCCGACGGAGTTTTAACCGACCTTCAATATACGTTTGAAATTGCAGATCAAATCGGATATCCGGTTTTAATTAAAGCTTCCGCTGGCGGAGGCGGTCGCGGTATGCGTCGAGTTGATAGTGCGGAGCAAATGCCACAAGCTTTTAATGAAGCAACTCTGGAGGCCAAAAGTGCATTCGGCGATGGATCTTTATATCTGGAGAAACTAATTGAAAATCCTAAACATATTGAATTTCAGATATTGGCGGATCAACAAGGTAATGTGATCCATCTTGGAGATCGTGATTGCTCATGGCAAAGACGTAAACAAAAGATAATTGAAGAAACCCCATGTGCCAGATTATCCGATGATTTAAGAATCAAAATGGGAGAGGCTGCCATTCGTGCGATTAAGTCCGTTGACTATGAGGGTGCAGGTACAGTTGAATTTGTTTTAGACAATCAGCAAAATTTCTACTTCATAGAAGTGAATACCCGAATTCAAGTTGAACATCCAATTACTGAAATGGTAACCGGGATCGATATTGTGCGTGAACAAATTCGGATTGCCAATGGTGCGGGTTTACCGATTAATCAAGATGAAATGCAAATTCGAGGTCATGCGATTGAATGTCGAATTAATGCAGAGAAACCCTCAGATAATTTCAGACCGAGTCCCGGAAAAATAAACAACTACATTATGCCGGGTGGCCGTTCGGTCAGAATCGACTCAGCAATTTATCCCGGATATGAAATAAGTCCATTTTATGATTCGATGGTGGCGAAAATTATCGTCCACGGCAATAATCGTAGTCATGCGATCAGACGTATGCGACGTTGTTTGGAAGAATTGATTATTGACGGAATAGAAACCAATGCGGCTTTGCTTTATGTATCATTGTTTGATCAATCAATGATTCGTGGAGCTTATAATACCTCCACTTTAGAAAATAATTTAGATGAGTTGTTAAAATATGAAAACGTTTTTCATTTTCCGACAGATGCGGAAATCAATGTAGAAGAAAATTAATAATATGTGAATGAGAAAGGTAATCGTATAATGAAAGATTTTTTTAATATTAGGCGTACCCAGTTGGAACAGATGGATAAATTGACACGTTTAAGAGCTCCGGCAAAGAAAAAAGAGATTCCGGCAAACGTTTTTACCGCCTGTCCTAAATGTGGAAAATCATTTACACATCAAGTTTGGGATGAAAATTTATATGTCTGTCCGGAATGCAATAAACATCTCCGATTAGGTGTCAAAGCTCGCTTGAATCTGATTATGGATGCTGACTATGAGTTTATTGATGAGCCGGCTGAATTTCGTAATCCGATCGATTTTCCCGGATATGAAGAGAAGTGGTACAAAGCATATGATAACACTGATGCTGATGAAGCAATAATGTTTGTAAAAGGCAATATTTCTCAACAATCTTGTATTGTCGGTGTAATGGACACGAATTTCCTAATGGGTTCGCTGGGCAGTATTGTCGGAGAAAGAATAATTAAAGCTTTGGATCTGGCAACACGAGAAAGGTTGCCGGTAATAATATTTACTGCTAGTGGCGGAGCAAGAATGCAAGAAGCTATTATCAGTTTAATGCAAATGCGTTATGTCTCGGATGCTGTAGGTAAGTTCCAACGTGCCGGCGGATTATATATTACAGTAATGACTGATCCGACAACCGGCGGAGTTACGGCGAGCTATGCCTCTTTAGGTAATATTATTTTGACGGAACCAGGTACCTTGATTGCTTTTGCCGGACCGCGAGTAATTCGAGACACAATAAAACAGGAATTACCGGAAGGATTCCAAACTGCAGAACATTTAGAGAAACGTGGTTTTATAGATCGGATTATCGAACGTAAAGATATGAAAAAATCTTTAACTGAATTGCTGAAATTACATAACAGCAAACAGATAAAAGTGGAATTTTCAGATGCTGACTTGGAAAAAACGATGTGCTTGAAAGTAGATACAAAATCAAGCGAACAAGAACTTGACGGTTTAACAGCTTTTGGACGAGTGAAAAAAGCACGTGACCCTGATCGGATAAGTCCAAAGCAAGTATTGGAATTTCTTTGTTCTGATATTTTTGAATTGCGAGGGGATCGCCTATATGGTGATGATCGAACGATTTGTGGTGGACTTGCTACACTTGGTGGTTTACCTATAACGTATATCTATACGCAAAAAGGTGATGATTTAGAAAGTCGGATTAAATTGAATTTCGGAATGCCACATCCCGAAGGATATAGAAAAGCTCGACGTTTAATGCAAGAAGCAGAAATTTTCGGTCGACCAATTCTAACAATTATTGACACGCCTGGGGCATATCCTGGTATAGGTTCGGAAAACAGAGGAATGGGCGAGGCTCTTGCTCAGAATTTAAGATTTATGTCGGCCTTGAAAACGCCGACGATAGCTTTAATCACCGGTGAAGCCGGTAGTGGTGGAGCTATAGCCCTGGCATGTACGGATAAATTGTTTATGCTTGAAAATGCAGTTTATACAATTTTATCTCCGGAGGGTTTTGCAACAATTCTCTGGAAAGATGTTTCAAAAGTTGAAGAGGCTTCAGCCAATATGCGTTTAACTGCTCAAGATATGCATGATTTAAAAGTATGTGATCAGATTTTTCCGGATGATTTAACAGGCTTGAGAGAGGCGATTGCAAATACATTTAATCGATTAATAGAAGAAAAAGCGAATTAAGAGGGGAAGCTTAATCAATTGCTAGAAGAAAAGAGGTTATAATGGGTATTAGTTTGATAAGTGCAGCAAGATATTTGCCGAAAGGTAGTTTAACCAACTTTGATTTGGAAAAAATGGTTGAAACCAGTGATGAATGGATTCAACAAAGAACAGGTTTGATATCCCGGACAATTGCTGAAGATGAGACGGTTGCTGATATGGCAATTAAGGCCGGCGTAAAATGTTTGGAAAATGTAACTCCGGAAATCAAAAACAAGATTAAGGTTTTAATTCTAACAACAGTTTCTTATCTTCAAGTTGTACCGCATGTTGCAGCGAAAATTGTTGAACCGTTGGGTTTAAACAAGGATATTTTGGCTTATGATTTAAATGCCGGCTGTACATCATTTATTTATGCACTGAATACAATTGAAAGATTCTTAATAAAACCGGGAGATTATGCTTTGATCGTGTCTTCGGATAAATTGAGTGATTATACCGACTATACGGATCGTGGAACTTGTATCTTGCTTGGAGATGGTGCTGCTGCAACACTTTGGGAATATTCGCAAGAAACGGATTACTTTTCAATCAGCCAAACAATAACTAATCCGGAAGTTCTTTGTCGTGAAGGGAAATACGTTCAAATGAACGGAGCAGAAATATTCAAGTTTGCCGTAAGCACGTTGCCGGGCTTAATCGAAGAAATTTGTACAAAAGGTAATGTGGCGATTGAAGACGTAGATTTATTTCTTTTACATCAGGCGAATGCTCGCATCATTGAATCTGTAGCTCGTAAGTTAAAAACTGATGATGAGAAATTTCCGGTCAGATACCAAAATATCGGTAATACATCATCACCAAGCATCCCAATTTTGATGACTCAATTGATTGATGAAAACAAATTGCAGAATGCAAAAAACATAGTTCTAGCAGGTTTCGGTGCCGGATTAAGTTTGGGAATTGTTTTATTGAAAGGAAACGGACAATATGTGGTTAAATGAAAAATTTAATTTGAAATATCCTGTGATATCAGGAGGCATGGCAAATATAAGTACAGCGGTTTTTGCTGCTGCAGTAAGTAATGCCGGTGCGCTCGGAATGATTGGTACCGGTGCCTGGACAGGCGATCAGGTACGGGCTGAAATCAGAAAAGCAAGAGAATTAACCGATAAACCTTTCGGGGTTAACTTAATGCTGATGAATCCGTATTCGGATGAAGTTTCAGATGTTGTGGTCGAAGAAGGAATCAAAGTTGTCACAACTGGTGCCGGCAATCCTGCTCCTTATATGGAAAAATGGCATGCAGCAGGAGTTTCCGTGATACCGGTAATTTCTTCACTGTCGCAAGGTGAGCGTATGCAAAAACTGGGTGTAGATGCTGTTGTCGGTGAGGGTCAGGAAGCTGGTGGACATATCGGCGATTCCACTTCAATGGTTTTGTGGCCTTTATTAGTTAAAAATCTTGATGTACCGGTAATCGGTGCTGGCGGTGTCGCACTAGGTAGTCATATTGTTGCCGGTCGCGTTTTAGGAGTTCAAGGTTTTCAATTAGGAACCTTGCTGCTGTCAGCAGAGGAATGTCCGATCCATGACGGTTTCCGTGAGCAATTAATTAAAGCCCGTGATTCGCAAATTACAGTAGTCGGTCGTGCCGGTGGCGGTATGCCGACCAGAATCATGAAAAATCCTTTAGCAAGAAAATATATTCAATTTGAAAAAGAAAACAGACCGAAAGAAGACTATGAGAAAATCATGAATGGCGCATTGAAAAAAGCAGTCTTTAATGGCGATAAGAAAGATGGTTGTTTCATGATGGGTTTAGTTGCATCTTTGGTTGATGAAATTAAACCGATGGAAAAAGTATTAGCTGATTTATTTGCCGAAGCCGAAGTCGAATATGCTAGGATTAAAACCGAGGATATTTTAGCATGAAGATAGTTTTTCTTTTTGGCGGTCAAGGAAGTCAATTGCCCGGAATGGCGCTGGATGTTCGTCAAGAGTTTCCTCAAACCGAAAAGCTCTTTCAAACCGCATTTAATGTTAATCCGGATTTAGATAAAGTTTTGCAAAGTGAATCAGAAGATATTAATCAAACCAGATTCACACAAGCGGCAATTGCCTTATTTGGCGCAGCTATAACTCAAGTATTACGTGAAAACGGGATTGTAGCGAATGCGGCAATCGGTTCAAGTATCGGCGAATATCCTGCACTTGCGGCTCTTGGTGTTTGGTCTTTAACCGATATGATTGAAATTTCGTCTGCTCGTGGTTGCCTAATGACAGGACGTTTAAATAAGCGGAATGCGGAAGGTTATACAGATGGTATGCATGCGATATTAGGTCTGACTGAAGCGGAGATAGCACCCTTGCTCAAAAAATACGATCAAATTTGGATTACAAATATCAACGATGAAAAGCAAGTTGTTGTCAGTGGACAGGTTGAGCAATTGCTTGAACTTGGAACTGAGCTCAAACAAGCAGGGGCACGCAGAGTTGTACCCTTAGTTGTTGAAGGAGCTTTTCACACGCCGATTTTTGCAGAGGAACAAAAAAAATTGTTGAATATTATTGAACAATATCCGCTGATCGTTCCACAAAAAGACTTCTACTTTAATCGTAATGCCAGACCCTTATCGGATGCTTCAATTTCGGCTGATGAGCAGAAGAAAAATGTTCAAGTCTGGATGTCAGAACAAATGATTTCGCCGGTCAGGTTTTACGAATGTGGTGAAAAACTATTTACAGCTAAATTCGATAATGTTACAGAGCAATCTGCTGATATAAAAACTAAAGCTGATAGTACTGAACGATTTGACTTGGCTATTGAGATTTCCGCGAAACCGGTTATTGCAGGGATGTTGAGAAAAAATCTAAAGAATATTCCAACTGTACAAATCAATTCAGCAGAACAATTAAAAAAATTCCTGCAAACATCAAACTAATAGTAAATCAATTTTCAACTATTATAGTATAAGTATTATCAAAGAAAGGTTAATTGAAATGGAAAAAGAAATTGCATTAGTCACAGGTGGTGGAACAGGTATTGGGCAAGCCATTTGTGAACAATTGGCAAATCCTGATCGATACATTTACATACATTATGGCGGTTCACAACAAGGTGCTGAACAGACTTTAAGTTTAGTAGAAGCCCAAGGCGGATCAGGTGAAATTATTCAAGCCGATCTTAATGACAGCACACAGATTTCTGCAATGATTCAAAAAATCAAAGAAAAATCAGGTCGCTTAGATATACTGGTCAATAATGCAGGGATTACCAAAGACGGTTTGGCCGTTCGGATGTCTGATCAAATGTATGATGATGTAATCAGAGTTAATCAAAAAGCGGTTTTCATCACGATGCGGGAAGCCGGCAAACTCATGATACGCCAACGTAAAGGCAAAATTATTAATATTAGCAGTGTCGTAGGTTTACATGGTAATGTCGGTCAAATTAATTATGCAGCAGCTAAATCAGCAGTTTTTGCTATGAGTAAATCTATGGCACAAGAATTGGGTGCAAGAAATATTACGGTTAATTGTGTTGCTCCGGGTTATATTAACACAGCTATGACGGAAGAACTATCTGATCAGGTTAAAAATTCAGTTATCAATCGAATTCCGCTGCAAAGAACCGGTGAACCAGAAGAAGTTGCTTATGCGGTGAAGTTTTTGGCTAGCAAGGAAGCTGATTATATTACAGGCCAAAGCATTTCTGTTGATGGCGGAATGAATATGTAAAAGGAAGGTAAATATGGAAAATAGAGTAGTTATAACAGGTATCGGTTTACTGACCCCGTTGGGACTTGATCGTGAAACAACATGGCAGAATCTTAAAGATGGAAAAGTAGGGATTACCGAACTTACTAAATTTAGTGCACCGGAAATTGACGTATATGTAGCCGGTCAGATTCATGATTTTAATACGAAAGAATATTTTGATCATAGAACAGCACGTCGTATGGATCCTTTTACACAATATGCAGTAGTTGCGGCCAGAGAAGCTTTTGAACAAAGCGGACTGAACGATACAGAATTCAATCATGACAGGGTGAATGTTATTGTATCTACGGGGATTGGCGGAATCACAACAATAGAAGCAAGTAAAATGGACGGAGAAAAAAAAGGCTATAATAGAATATCACCTTTCTTTATTCCGATGGCAATAGCTAACATGGCTTCTGCAGCTATTGCCATGGAATTCGGTCTGCACGGTCACGCTTCTTCAATTATTACTGCTTGTGCCGGAGGTACCGATGCAATCGGTGAAGCTTACCGACAAATTAAACATGGTTACATGGATGTTGCCATTACCGGAGGTGCGGAAGCGACAATCACGCCTTTATGTATCGGTGGATTTGCCGCAATGCGGGCTGTATCCACATCCAAAGATCCGTTATCTGCCTCAAGACCTTTCGATATAAATCGTGATGGTTTTGTCTCAAGTGAGGGTGCAGGAATCCTAATTCTTGAATCATTGGATCATGCTTTGGCAAGAAAAGCACCGATTATTGCAGAAGTTGTCAGCTATGCTACAACCAACGATGCATATCATATTACAGCTCCGGATCCTGAAGCGACGCAAGCAACCCGAGCAATGCAAGAATGTTTAAATTTTGCCGGTCTTAAACCAACAGATGTCGACTATATTAATGCGCATGGAACGTCAACACCATTAAATGACAAAATTGAAACTCAAGTCATAAAAAATACATTCGGTGAACATGCGTACAATGTGAAAATATCATCCACTAAATCTATGTTAGGACATGCTTTAGGTGGCAGCGGGGGTATAGAACTTGCAGCTACGGCTCTAACCATTCGTGATCAATTTATTCATCCAACCATGGGGTTGAAAGAAGCTGATCCGGAATGTGACTTGGATTATGTACCGGGCAAAGGGCAATCACATCAAGTTAATATTGCAATTAGTAATTCACTTGGTTTCGGCGGACATAACTCTTGTATCGCAATCAAAAAATTCAACGAATAATTAAGGATGACTTATATTAAAATCAAAAAGTTAAGGAGGAAAAATTTCATTGAAATTGGAAAGTTTTGAAATAGAAGAAATTATGCCGCATCGCTATCCCTTTCTTTTAGTAGATAGAATTATAGACGGTGAGTGGGGAGAATTTGCAGTAGGAATCAAACAGGTAACTCGAAATGAATGGTTTTTCGATGGACATTTTCCCGGAAAACCAATCATGCCTGGTGTTTTACAACTTGAAGCAATGGCACAAGTTGGCGGAGTAGCTTTTCTCGGTTTACCGGAAAACAAAGGAAAACTGGCTCTGTTTGCCGGCGTAAAAAGTGCACGTTTCGCAAAACCGGTCTTGCCCGGCGACACACTGACTATTCGCACAGAATTTACCGGCAAAAAGTTGAATGTAGGCTTTGCTAAGGGTGAAATTCGTTCGGCTGATCATTTGGTATGCAAGGCTGAAATGCTGTTTTCCATAGTTGATGTCGATCAAATCTAATAGATGAAGATATAATTAAGCAAGTTTAAGTAAAAATAAAAACGAATATATATAAGAATAGAAATATAATACAAACTATATGTAAGAGGGCTGTTATAATGCGTAATACTGAAATTAGAGATAATATTGCTCAAGATCTTTATGAAATTTATCGGAAGGTTAAATTATACACTTTTCATAGAATATTTCGTAAGATAACTACCAAGGAAGAAGATTCTTTAACAGCGCTTGAAGTACTGAGCCTGGATTTAATTCAAGGGATGGAAAATCCGACTCAAACAGAATTTGCCAGATATATCAATGTTTCAATGCCAAATGCAACGTACAAGTTGAATAGTCTTGAGCAAAAAGGTTATTTGACTAAAAAACGATCGTCTGAAGATGGTAGAATTTTTTATTTAAGAGTTACCAAAAAAACGGAGGAACTTCTAGGAACCGGTGAACGATATTTAGATATTCTTTACAAAAGACTTCAACGCGAATTCAAACCGGAAGAATTAGAGATATTTGAGAAGGTAGTCCATACTGTTTGCAAAGATTTAATGGTTGAATTAGACCGTTATGTAGAATATAAAATATGAGAGAAATATATATGCTATTATTTTATATGAATGTGTGATAAAGAACATATGAAATAATTTAAGTATTAGATAGAATAGTCAAGTCCTAAATGTTGGTGTAAATTCCTTTGCCACAATGGTTACTGCTATGCTGCTTGGTTTTCTAATACCTCGGCCGAGGTATTAGAAAAATTTTGGCGAGCTGTGTAATAGGCTGCCGT
>JAAYNE010000132.1 GCA_012521015.1 Clostridiaceae bacterium
AAGTTCAACAGCTGATGGATACGCTATAGCAGTTCCTACACCACCACCGATAACACAAGCTTTCTTGTAACCTTCTAGTGCTGAAGGAATTCCTAGAGGTCCCACAAAATCCAAGATTGTTTCGCCTGCATTTTTATTAGCCAGTACTCTAGTACCTTTTCCGGCTACCTGGAAAATAATATCAACAGTACCCTCTTCCTTATTTGTGCCCGCAATAGTTAAGGGAATCCGCTCACCTAATTCATCTACACGAAACATAATGAATTGGCCGGCTTTCCCTTTGTTTGCAATCAGAGGGGCTTCAATTGCCATTCTGAACACATTTTCACTTAATTGTTCTTTTCTTACGATTTTATACATACATGCCTCCTAAGATTCTTTCACTTTTGGATATTACTATTTTTTTATTGTATCATAAAATAGTCTTGAACTAATATATTTAATAACAGTTTATTTGTTTTTTTATATGTTTTGAAGGCTCAAATAAAATGACTTAAAAATAATTCATCGCTTTTATTTGCAACACAATTCTATGCTTCTAACATCAATAAATAATAAAAATAATACATTATAAACTTCAAACTATTTTATAAACTTGCAAAACAGTGGATATGATTATTCTGATTAATTAATAATGAAAATCACAAAAAATTATAAACTGATTTCTATAAACCTATTTTTTCTTCAATCCATAATATAAGAGGATGTGGTAAGATACGTGCAACAATTCTGACAAATTTTGCAGATAAACTTTGGAGTGAAATATCTTTTTTCCGTTCTGATCTGCGTAAAGCTTTCGCTGCAACTTTTTCTACTTGTTCTAAACCTATTTTCTTAATCGAACTGATCTCCTGTGGTTTTCCAGTATGTTGAAAAAATTCCGTTTCCATCGGATTGGGACAAACAGCGGTTACCGTAATCTCTTTTGATTTGAGTTCTCTATGTAAAGCACGTGAATAACTTAACACATAAGACTTGGTTGCCGCATAAACCGCAAACCTCGGTTGTGGCAAAAAGGCAGCAACAGATGAGAGGTTGAGTATTCTGCCGCCAATTGCCATAAACGGTATACAAATTGAACATACTATAGTCAGAGCACGGCAATTCAAATCAATCATATAGGCATTGTTTTTACAACCAATTTCTTCTACAGTGCCTTTTTTACCCATTCCTGCTGAATTAATCAGAGTGTGAATTTGTACATTGTTCTGCTCAAGTTCCTGATAAAATCTATTTTGCCATATTAAATCCGTGACATCACCGGCAATTATTTTTGTCGTTTTATTTAAGCTTTGGGTTAAGTCCTGAAGCCTGTTTTCTCGTCTGGCACAAAGCCAAATTTCATCAATCCTCTGATCTGAATCAAGTTGTTTGGCAAACTCCAAACCGATTCCGGAAGATGCTCCGGTTATCACAGCTATGTTTTTCTTAGATTCCATATAGTATTACTCCCAAATTAGGTGTTATTCTCGCTTTTCTCTTTAATGAAGAAATAACAAGCATAGAAACCCATTTGTCCAAGATTTCATACAAAATATAACCTCCTGATTGGTTTTATGGTAGTTTGAGTTAAAAATAATTATTTAACGGTTCACCAATAAGGAGATGTTTTTATGATATCACATTACCCGTTCTCCAGGCAGAGATTTCATGCTTTGCCTCGTTTTATAATTTATGGCAATTTTAATATTTAAAAGAAAGGAAGTTATGGAAAATGTTATTTAATAATATGATCGTTTATCCAATCGACAATTTCTTGATGATCAGATAAGGCTGTTATGCGCAGACCCAACTCAATATACTCCTCATCTGATGCTTTGATTTTAATGTCATATAAATCTAACATTATCATTAAGACTGCTATACCGGTTCTTTTATTACCATCAAAAAAAGGATGATTTTTAATGATATTAAAGACAACTCTAGCAATTCTCTCAACCGGATCTTTATATAACATAACTCCGTCAAAAGTTTGAAAGGGAGATTCAATTGCTGACTCTAACAAACCTTCATCTCTTATTCCGTATATTCCTCCAAATGTTTCAATTTGATAATGATGAATAGCTTTTATTTGCTTTAAAGTTAATTTTCCGTATGTCATTTAGCGAGTTCCTCAAAGACCTTACTATGCTTCTTAATCATTTTCAGCATTGACTGTTCAACAGCTTCATCAGAAAATGACATAAAATCTATAGTCTCAGCCTTTTTGGTACTCACTTCAAACGGTATTCCTTCTTCGACAATCATTTTTTTTACAAACATATTAATCGCTCCTGTCATTGTTATGCCTAATTTCTCGCATATTTCTTCCATTTTTTCTTTGTCTTCTCTGTTTAAATTGATATTGATTTTTACTTTAGACATATAAAAGCTCCTTAAATGATGTAATATGATATGATTTATGGGTATATTATGCCCCTAACATACCTATAAAGCAATGATTTATATAATCAAATTAGAATTAAATGGTACTATTCGAGATTTCAGATAACGTGAAGGATAGTTGAAAACCTATGCTGTTTAGCTAATGTATTCATAGTGTCTTAAGCAACTTGAACTACTTCATTAATAGCTTTTACAATAGCAATTAAATCGAGTACTTGTTTTCTGTCTTCACTGAATATTTGAGATATGCTTCCAATACTTCTGAATGGTTCGTTTTGTAATTGTGCTAAATCCATATGACCGTTCTTTTCTAAAAACTGCATTAAGACTCGCAGAAATTCTGTTTGGTTTCTATTAAGATTATATTTATGCATAAATTCCGCAAAGGCCTTCTCTACCGCTTCTTTTTCCAGACCGTTGATTTCACGGATTAAAATTGTGATCGGTTTAGCGCCGTAATATTTTTGATAATCTTCTTTACTGCCTAAATCTTTGAAAACTACTTTTTCCAGCTCTTGTAAATCTTGTTGAGAAATTTTTTCATTATTATAGATTTTACTTAATATAGGGTTCGAACTTTGCTTTTGTAGATTATCGAAAGACTCATCGTATTTTATTGCCACAAGTTTGATAAAAAAACAACTCCATAAATCATCTTCATTAATCCTATTAATATCAAATATTTCCTCAACTAAAATCAAAGCATAGCTAATTTGATACAACATCAAAAGCAAACGAAAAGTAGATACTTGAGAAACTGCACTAGAAACAAACAAATCGCTACTCTTGAAATCGAATAATTCAATTGAAGGCATTTTTTCCAAAAGAATTAAATCAGATAAACAGTACTGCGTTTTGTCTATTGACGATGCGATTCCTTTTATACTTGATGAAATAAATGCAGCATATTCCTTATAATCCAGACCAGTCCATGTTTTATTCACACTTTCATCAATACAGTGATAAATAAAATAATCACTTCCAATTAAAAATCTCGCATTATTTTTGATTTGAAACACTAAAGAAATATCATTCCTTAACAAATAAAGCAAATCCGGTTTATCTAGTTTATATTCTTTGAGCTTTTCTTCAATAATACGACTTGCTTTCTTATCAAAACTACCTTTTTTAAAGTACGTATGAATATTATTCCGTACCACCTTTAAATCTGAGTAACGAGGTAATTCTGTGAAAGCTTTTTTATCATCAAGTGACAGAATTGAAAAATGTTTTAAACTTTCATACAGGAAGATTGATTCATCTAAGAAATGACCAAACGAAATAAATGTGTTAAGTCCGTTTACGCAACCGTATTTTGGCTTTTCTAATTCAGTTGTCAACAGTTCATTTAAACATTTAATTAGATTGTCATGGCATATTGCTTCAAACTGAAGTAAATATAATCCCGGTAATAAGTGTAAGTTATTTTCGCTTTTATTCATATGTAACTCTTTTATGTTGTTTAATATTTTTATTTCTTCTATAGTTTCCGGATGATTTTTTCTAACAACTTTGTGTTACTTGATTACAGCTTCATATTTACTTCCAGTACTTTTTACAAATAAAATCTACTATATTATAAATTTCCTTGTTAGCATGAATTGTATCGGAAGATTTAACAGATTAAATTTAAATTATTTTATGAATCTTCCAGATAACGAGCACAGAAGTCTGCAGCAGTGATAATTTCAATCCCATTATAGTGATCTATATCTAACAAGTCTTTATCGCCACTAACAATAAATAAAGCATGACCACTCAAAGCACATGAAATAAATTTATTGTCATCAGGGTCTCGAGAGACATCTACTTTAACATTCGGCTCAATCAGTTTCAATTTCATTAAAAACGGAAATAAAATATTAGAACTTAGCTTTCCTTGTTTACGATCAATCATTTCTTTTAAAATCTCTAGATATTCTTATATTATTTCAGGACTGGCAATAGCAGAAACCTCACCCTTAAAGACAGCCTCTAGAATTCGTCTGGGGAAACCACCGAAGAATGTACCAGAAATAACAACGTTTGTATCGATAACAATCATTTACGCTTTTTCTTTCTAACAGATTGAATTATATCGTTAACATCTTTTTCAACATAACCTACAGATGCAGCCCAATCAGCAGCTTCATCTAAGCTTAAGATGAAATCTTCTTCAGTCGGAAGATCTATGCGTTTCAGCATGATGATATCTCCGGACACAAAAGCAGCTAACTTATCTCCACTCTTAATATTTAAATTTTTACGGAATTCTATCGGTAAAACTATTTGT
Organism: Clostridiaceae bacterium; assembly: GCA_012521015.1. Classification (GTDB taxonomy): domain Bacteria; phylum Bacillota; class Clostridia; order Saccharofermentanales; family DTU023; genus UBA5436. The sequence goes on from JAAYNE010000132.1 coordinate 4,658, forward strand.
CCTTTTGAAGATACATTAAGCACATCCATTTTAGCATTCTCCTTGTAAGATATTCTTACTTTATATTATCAAGATTATTGAAATATTACAAAAAAAAACTCTACTGTTCAGACTGCATAGGGATAAATTAAATTTTCAATTGCATTCCTAAACCTTTTTCCGGTCTTTGTTAACTGACCATCCTTTTCGATTTCATTGTAATTATTTTCGGTTTTAGACACGACTTCTTCGTTAAGTGGTATGGTACAACGGATATGCTGTATGCAAGATTTTGATCATCAGATAGTTCTTCTAGTCCTGAAATGACCGGCAAGGTAATTTCTACAGAATTCTCATATATCTTAAATATCGGTTTTTTCTTACTTTTTCTATAGGAATTTTTTATTCTTTTTATACCCGTACCAAAACTTTCTATAATATCTAATCTAAAAAAGACATTCCCAATAATTGTTTCGACAGCAATATCATACGCTTCCAAAAAAGATACATTAATAAACGACAAAACAAACGGTTAATTTTTCGTTTGATTCATCGTTTGAAATCAGATGTAAATCTTTTCATGAAAATTTGAGTTATCTATGTTTGATAAAGCTAAAGTTAATGATACTTTCCTGCCATTATTATATTTTTCTGCAGAATGCTTAAAAGCCTGTCAGCGTCGATACTATCTGCCGTTGTCATAATTTAATATTATACGTAAAGTTTAATCATGTAAATATTTTTTCAAGTCTTTATAATTAACATATTCAACACCGTTAAATTGTGGATAGGATTGTCCTGTGTAGACAATTCTTGGTTTTAGAGCATTTTCCTCTGCTTCAACAAAAGATAATAAATGCCTAGAAAATGATTTATGAGGTGTCATCGATGTCTTTATTTCAAATGGATTCAATTTTCCCTCTTTTTTTACAATCAAATCTACCTCAACACCTTTAGCGGTTCTCATGTAATAGATATTCGGATTTTGATTTTCATTTAACCTTGACTTTAGAACCTCTGAAACAATTAGATTTTCAAACAGATTTCCTCGTAGCGGATCTCTATTTGCCTGATTTTCTGTTTCTATGCCTAAAAGATAGGACACTAATCCGATTTCTGTAAAATAAATTTTTGGTGATTTAATTTGTTGTTTTGTAATATTAGAAAAATAGGGCTTTAATTTATATACTATATAAGAGGCTTCGAGCACAGATAACCATTCAGATAAAGTTGTAGAAGAAACCCCCACCTCTCCTGACATAGCAGACAAATTTACCACTTGTCCTACCCTGCCTGCGAGCAAGGTCAGAAATCGTAAAAACTTATCTAAATTTTTAATTTCCAACATTGCTCGTAAATCTTTTTCAACATAAGTATTTAAATAATCTCGATAATAAACGATATGGTCTCTGGATCCTTCTCTATAAAGTTCCGGCATAAAGCCTTGTAAAAGCAATTTATCCGTGGATAGATTCTCTAACAGTCCTTCTTCTGCAAGTTCATTCATACTTAATGGAAGTAAAGTTAAAATACTGGTTCTACCTGCTAGGGATTGTGCAATTCCTTTTTGCAAGCTAGGTTGATGGCTTCCGGTAAGTATAAAACGACCATTCTTCCCTCTGTCCTCATCAACCATAACTTGTATTGCGGAAAGAAGTTCAGGTACTCTTTGAACTTCATCGATGATTAAAGGTTCCCTATATGTCACAAAAAAACCTCTACAATCTTCTTTTGCAAATATCCTGTTTATCGGATCTTCTAAATTGACATAATTATATTCCGGAAAAGAATTCTTAACCAAAGTAGTTTTTCCCGATTGTCTAGGTCCAATGATAGTTACAACAGGCACTTGATTAACAAGCTCAATGAGTTTATTAGAAATATTCCTGTTTATCATTTGAACACCCCCTAACTGAGTATATAATACTAAACAAGGGCATTATTTTCAAGTTCAATTTTGAAATAATGCCCTTTAATATTCTTTTTTATACTTTAAAAATTGAAATAAAATATTAGAACTTAGCTTGCCTTGTTTACGATCAATCATTTCTTTTAAAATCTCCAGATATTCTTATATTATTTCAGGACTGGCAATAGCAGAAACCTCACCCTTAAAGACAGCCTCTAGAATT
>JAAYNE010000133.1 GCA_012521015.1 Clostridiaceae bacterium
AGCTGTTGCAAAAAAAGAAAAAGAATTAATGGAAATTTAATCTTTACGGCAATTAAAATCATTTAGCCGGCTCTGCCGGCTTATTTTTTGAAACGAAAATTCTCTGAAAACTATATGAATAATCCGGAACAAAACAAAAAAATAGAAAATCTGAAAATTCCTGCTCACGTTGCAATTATTATGGATGGGAACGGCAGATGGGCGAAAAAAAGATTATTACCTCGTAAATTAGGACATCGTGCAGGTGCAGAAAAACTACGTCAAGTAGTGCGTTGGTGTGCTGATTACAATATTAAGTATTTGACCGTTTATGCCTTTTCGACTGAAAATTGGCAACGCTCACAAGATGAAGTAAATTCTTTAATGAATTTAATTATTGAATTCTTTAGCAAATATGAAGATGAATTGAGAGCAGAAGGTGTACAATTACGTTTTATCGGAGAACTGTCTGATCTACCTGCCAAATCCTTAGAAGTTGTAAAAAGAGCAGAACATGATTCACAGGAACGTAATCGAATTATTTTAAACATTGCTTTAAGCTATGGTTCACGCCAGGAGATTGTTCGAGCATGTAAGCTATATGGCAAAGCTTTACAAAACGGAGCTCTAACATCTGATCAATTAACGATCGATAATTTTTCTGATTTTCTATATACAGCAGATTTACCGGATCCTGATTTATTAATCAGACCCGGCGGCGAACAGAGAATTTCCAATTTTTTATTATGGCAATTATCATATACTGAGATATATTTTATCGATAAATTGTGGCCGGATTTTTCTAAAGAAGATTTACTTCAAGCACTTGCAGAGTATTCGAGACGCGATCGAAGATACGGAGATGCCAGATGAAAACCCGTGTGACAACAGCTCTTATTTTCGGATTAATAATGGGTGTTTTTATTATTCCCGGGTTTTGGTCGGTACATTTTACCTTGCCTTTATTAGTCATAATCGGAATTTTAGCATCCGGAGAATTCAGTACTGCTTTGCGTAAAATTAAGCTTAATTATAGTCGGATTAATTTAATGTTATATAATTTAGCATTTTTACCGGGATATATTTATATAATTTCGAATAGAAATAAAGTCTATTCGCCACAAGCAATCAGGTCACTGTCAATCGAATTCAGTCCGAAAGTTTTGGTGGATATTGATGAGAGTTTATTGTGTAAATTGGTCATCCTTTATTCAGTTGTAATTTTGATTTTAAGTTTATACTGCTTATTTAAGCCTTTGTTCAAATATGGTGCAAACGGTTTACGCCATGGTGTGTTAAATATTGCAGCCGGTCTTTATGTATCGCTGCCTTTATTTGCCGGTTTTTTGTTGCTTTACATCTTACCTGTCGGTTGGTATTTATTTATTCTTGCAATTACAACACCTTGGGTTTGTGATTCGGCGGCTTTGTATTGCGGAATGCTTTGGGGTAAAAAGAAACTTGCTCCTTTGATCAGTCCGAACAAAACACTTGTCGGTTTTTATGGTGGTATTATCGGTACAGTCGTAATGTATGTTTTATTGTTTGTTTTCTTAGTGCCAAGTTTATTTAGGTTTGATTGTAGCTTGACGACATTAATCTTTGTGATTGTTGTTGCAATAATCATTGCAATTTTAACTCAAATCGGCGATCTTTTAGCATCTGCCATTAAAAGAATTTGCGGGATTAAAGATTTTTCTAATTTAATGCCGGGTCATGGTGGCATTATGGATCGTTTTGATAGTACATATTTTACTTTTATCAGCATTTTGACAATTGCTTTACTTGCTTATTTTTTCTAGTATTTACACATGGAAATTAATCAAAAGCAAAAAATAATCATTTTAGGTTCAACCGGTTCAATCGGACAACAAGCTCTCAATGTATGTCGACGCTTAAACTACGATGTTGTAGGGCTATCCTGTTCATATAATATTAAAATGTTATATGAACAGATTAAAGAATTTAAACCGCAGCGAGTAGCGGTTGCGGATCATAATGCGGCTACTGAATTAACTGAACACATAAAAAAAATACCGCAAATAAAAACAGAAATTCTATATGGCGATGCTGGGAATATCGAATTAGCAAAGAGTACATGTGATAGAATCGTTGTTGCAATAATAGGTTTTGCAGCTTTAAAACCTTTACTTGCTGCAATTGAAGCGAAACATATAATTGCTTTAGCAAATAAAGAAACAATAGTTTCTACCGGAAAATTTGTTTTAGATTATGCCAAAAAATACGGTGCAAAAATTTATCCGGTAGATAGTGAGCCATCCGCAATTTGGCAGTGTATTGCCGGTAAAACGTATGAAAATAAAGAAATTAAGCAAGTATGGTTAACTGCTTCCGGTGGTCCTTTCCGTAATTACAATAAAAAACAATTTAATTCAATAACAGTTGAAGATGCATTAAATCATCCTGTATGGTCGATGGGACAAAAGATCACAATTGATTCGGCTTCGATGATGAATAAGGGCTTGGAATTGATTGAAATTAGCCGACTGTTTAATTTAACCGGAAATCAAATAAAAGTCATAATTCATCCACAAAGTATTATCCATTCAATGGTAGAATACTTGGATGGGTCGGTGATAGCTCAGATGAGCATACCGGACATGGAATTACCGATTCAATATGCTTTGACTTATGATAAGCGATTGCCGATGCCGGATAAACCGAATTTAAATTTTTCTGAGCTTGGGCAATTGACTTTTGAAGCACCGGATATGGAACGTTTTCCCGCTTTACGTTTAGCATACGAAGCACAAGCTGAAGATGGAGCTATGCCGGCAGTCTTAAACGCTGCTAATGAAATTGCTGTTCAAGCTTTTATCAAAAGGAAAATTTCATTCTTAGATATTTCAGGTATGGTTGAAGCAACAATGCAAAAATTTCGCCAACATCCTTTATACCGCAGTGTAATACTAAATGATATTTTAGCAGCAGATCAATGGGCGAGGGAATATACTGAACAAATCATCGATTAGAATTAGAATAAGATTAAATAAGATAGCAAAAAAGGGTAATTAAATGACAATAATAGGAATATTGGTAGGTTTAATAATAATCGGTCTGATGATGTTGGTGCATGAAGCCGGACATTTTTTTGCCGGTAAAGCATTGAAATTCAAAATAATTGAATTTTCAATTTTTATGGGACCGAGAATTTTCACAACGGAAAAAAATGGAATAAAATATAGCTTTAAATTATTGCCGATCGGGGCATCAGTTCAGTTTGCCGGTGAATACAAGGATGACGAAACTATTGGCTCTGAATCAATTAATCCTGATGACCCCGGTTTGTTTTTTAACAGACCGCGTTGGATGAGAGCAATTGTTGTTGCAATGGGTCCGTTCGCAAATTTTTTAACAGCTTTTTTAGCTTCAGTTATTATGTTTTCGACTTTCGGTGTATTAATACCTGTAGCAGATGAACCACCGGAGAATTCACTTGCAGCCGAACAGGGTTTGACTGCAGGCGATAAAATTATTCGAATTAACGGTCAACGGATTCGTACAAGTGCCGACTATTCTGTTGCAAAATCGCTGATTAATCCTCAAGAAACAATTTTCCTGGAAATAGAAAAACCTGATGGCAAAAAGGAAACTCTCACGCTAGAGCCAAAAACTCAAGATAATTATCGTCTAGGCATTGTTCAAGGTATTACCGGTGATAATAAAAATGTCGTTTTACATGTTGAGCCGGATTCAAATCAAGGTAATCCGGTAATTGAGGTTGGCGACAAGATTTTATCGGTCAATAATATTCCTTTTTCCGATAGTGCAGCGACTGAACTTATTTTTCAATCAAAAAATGAAACTTTACACCTTGTTTTGCTTCGTGACGGAAAAGAGATTACTGTAGATGTAAAAACAACGCTTTATCACGATCCGGTAGATGACGGAATTTACTTTACTGAATCCCGCGCATTTGGCGATATCATATATCAAGCAATTCAATATCCCTGGTCAATTGTCAAATCAACGATTCGAGGTATCATGATGATAATTAAGGGTTCAATGAAGTTTTCTGAAGGTATTACCGGTCCGGTAGGCATTGTGAAAATGTTCGGTGATGTCGTGCAAGAAAGTCCTAATATCAGTCTGATGATTCAACAATTGTTGTTTTACTTCATCTTGATTTCCGTAGCTATCGGCTTTACCAATTTATTGCCGATTCCGCCTTTAGACGGTCATCATTTATTAATTTTAGCAATCGAAGGAATCAGAGGTAAAGATTTGCCGGAAAGATTCAAACATGTAGTTACAGCAATAGGCATGGTTTTAATTCTGGTTTTAGCCGGATTCGTAATATATTTTGACTTGCGACGAATATTTTGATTGATAATATCAGCATTTAATATACGCAAATTGTTTTAATTGTGACGCTAGTCTTTAATTTATGAAAATATTTTAATTGGATATTGATTATAAAATGGATTTTACAAGAAAAGATACTAAAAAATTGTGGTTAAATGATGTAGCTATAGGCGGCAATGCTCCGATTGTTGTCCAGTCAATGAATAATACTGATACCAGAGATGTTGAAGCAACTCTGACACAAATAGAAAATTTGGCTGCTGCAGGTTGCGAGGTTACGCGGGTTGCAGTTCCGGATTCGATAGCTGCCAATGCACTCAGAGACATCGTTGAACGTTCTCCTATTCCGGTTATTGCAGATATTCATTTCCAAGCTACGCTGGCTTTACAAGCCTTGGAGAATGGTGTTGCCGGACTGAGAATTAATCCGGGAAATATCGGTTCTGAGCAAGGAGTCAAAGAAATTGCAATAAAGGCTTTAGAAAAGAGGATACCTATTCGAGTCGGCGTCAATTCCGGATCTTTGGATTCTGAAATCAGAGATAAAATGGGCGGTGTGAACCCTGATTCTATGGTCGCTTCTGTTTTAAAGTCCTGCAAAATGCTGGAACAATACGATTTCCATGATATTTGTATTTCAATTAAAGCTTCAGATCCTAAATTAACGATTGACAGTTATCGTAAATTGGCACAAGAAGTGGATTATCCATTGCATTTAGGTGTTACCGAAGCAGGTACACCCAAAGACGGTATCGTACGTTCCGCAGTCGGTATCGGTACTCTGTTAGCTGAAGGAATCGGTGATACGATCAGAGTTTCTTTAACAGCAGATCCTATTTTGGAAGTGGAAACTGCTTATTCAATTCTTAAATCTTTAGGTTTAAGATCAAAAGGTGCTTTACTTATATCTTGTCCAACTTGTGGCAGAACCGAAGTCGATTTGCAAATCTTAGCGGAACAAGTTGAACCCCTATTAACCAAAATTGAGGAACCGATCAAGGTCGCAGTAATGGGTTGTCCGGTAAACGGACCGGGAGAAGCGAGAGAAGCCGATTGCGGGATTGCCGGTGGTAGAAACATTTATTTAATTTTCCGTAACGGAGAGGTCGTTGAAAAAGTTAATCAGGAAAATGCACTTAGTGCATTGAAGCGTGAAATAGAAATCGCTCGTAAAAAATATTTACATGAACAACAAAATTAAGATTTAACCAGTAATAATTTAAATTGATTGATAATCGAAAATTTTCCGAAGAGGTTATTGTTTGAAACAAAATTTAGCAGATGTTTTCTCATATTTAAAAATTAAATTTTCAGAGCAAGATTTGATATATTTTATGCAACATTCATTGCTTGATAATCAACCTGAGGAAAAACTGAATAACTCTGAAAATTTAAATCATGATACAAATATTTTAAATCAAATTGGCATAAAAAATATGGTATGTAATGCTAAAGGCGCTTTGTGTTTTATAGTTTCTGTACCACGAATATTATCTGCTGAACAAATTCTGTTTTTAGAAAAAAAGCTTGAACAATATTTTTCTATTCCACAGGTTATAATTAAACAAATTCCTCGAACCGAAGTTTCTCTTACGGAGGAAAAACGCTTTATATTGAGCGTTGAACCGTGGATCAAAAAGCATGCGAATTTGACAGATCATTTAGCAGGACGTTTACTGGCTAAAGGCGAACTGACAGTCGAAGATGATAATCCTATTTGGAAGTTGGATTCGGCGCATCTGGACATTGTCCAGGAGAACGGAACAAATTGGTTAGAAGAGTTTTGGCAATCCTATGTCTGTATTCCTTATCAATTTGAGTTGAAACCTGCTGATATGAAATATTCGATCGAAGAAAAAGTTGAAATGACAGAACAACTTTTTAATAATGCAACACTCGAAGCAAATGAATTATATAATAATGAATTTGAACAAATAAAAATAAATCAACAAAAGCAGAAAAAAGCGGTATCTTCAAAATCAAACCAAAAGAATTATCACCGCAAACATCGCAAATCGGATAAAATTCTGTGGGGCAGAACAGGACAGCCAATTCCATTAATTAATATTAATGAGATAAACAATGAAACCGATCGGGCAATGTTTGAAGGTCAAGTTTTTTTATTTGAAACTAAAATTACCCGCAACGGTAGATTATTGGTTAATTTTGCAATTACAGATTTAACTACATCGATTTCTTGTGTTATTTTTTCTGATCCGGAAGCAAAAGCTGAACTAAGCAAAATCATTGAAGATCAATATATACGGGTAACAGCAGAAATATACTATGATGATCGTTATGCAAAAGATTTTGTCGGTAGGGTAACTTGTATTGAAAAAACACAAAAACCGGAATCACGTCAAGACAACTCCCCGCACAAAAGAGTTGAATTACATATTCACTCGAAAATGTCAGCAAAAGACGGAACGATCAATCCGAAGGATATTGTTAAAACTGCTTTTGATTTCGGGCATTCGGCAGTTGCAATTACAGATCATGGTGTGATGCAAGGCTTTCCTGAAATTTGTAATATGGCGGAAAAATTGCAACGTGACGGTAAGCCGATCAAAGTAATTTACGGTGTTGAAGGCTATCTGCTAGATGACGGATTTGATTGCATTGCTTATGAAGTTGAAGATAAAGATTTATCTGAGGGCTTTGTCGTAATCAAAGTCCATGCAAATAATGCTGAACCTAAAAGCAATGCAATCAGGTTAATAGAAGCATTAAAACTTGAACCTGTAGATTTGTCGAAACATAAATTTGATATAGTTGATAGATTCGAATATTTTATTAACGCGGATTCAAATTCACCCGAAATGGAAAATGAGAACGACTTTGCAGAGTTAGAAGTTAAACAAATAACAGCGACTTCAGGCTCTGAATTAGATGCTATACGAAAACTGGAGAAGTTTTTAGGAAATTTACCGGTAATAGCAGTGGATGCATTAAAGCAACTCAATTATTTACGATATGCCGGTTTCAATGTTTCCGGTACGGAACCACGTATCAAATTTAATCCACCTTTAATTGAGTTCGGTTTATTAGCTCAAGTAATTAGTAATAAATTGTCGAAAAAGCCGCAATATTTAGTTGATATTGACACGGATGATTTATATTCGATAGCACAGATTTTTCCCAAACTTATCGCAGAAAGTGGAGTAACTAATCTGGTTGAATTAAATAACTTAATTGATTGGCAACCTTATGAGCAGTTAAAACATGAGCGTAAGAAAACCAATCATATTGTGCTTTTAGCAAAAGATTTATTGGGTTTATATAATTTATATCGTCTCTGTTCCGATTCTCATTTAAAATATTTTTATTATGTACCACGGATTCCTCGTTCCGTACTCAATTATTATGGAGCCGGAATAATCAAAGGGATGGCATGTGTCGACGGAGAAATATTTGATGCAATTTTGCAATTATTCAATGCATGCCGTGGAGATTTTGAATTGACCAAGGAAAAGCTGCATAATCCTGAATTGCTTCAACTTTCAAAACAATATGATTATTTAGAAATTCAACCTTTGACTAATAATAGTTTTTTAATGCGTGATACAGAATCTTATGTCCAATCGATAACTGATTTGCAAAATCTAAATAAATTGGTTATTGAATTGGGCAAAATTACAGGTAAGCCGGTTTGTGCTACTTGCGATGCTCATTTTTTAAATCCGGAAGATGCTATATATCGAAAAATTTTGATGACAAATATGAATTTTGAAAATATGGAAGAAATGGCGGATTTATATTTCCGAACGACTGACGAGATGCTGGCTGAATTTTCTTATTTAGGAGAAGACTTGGCATATCAAGTTGTAGTTGAAAACCCAAATATGATAGCTGATATGGTCGATGAAGGAATCAGACCGTTCCCCAAAGGTTCTTTTCCGCCCTTGATTAAATCCGCTGATGAAGATATCAGGAAATTAACAATGGAAGAGGCTTATCGAGTCTATGGTTACAATGGAGTTTTACCGGATATTGTAGAAAAGAGAATCAATCATGAGCTAAATTCAATTATTGATAACGGTTTTGCCGTAATGTACTATATTGCGCATTGTGTAGTCCAAAAATCTAACCAGGACGGCTTTTTGGTCGGCTCACGCGGTTCTGTCGGTTCTTCTTTAGTAGCGACACTTTGCGGAATTACCGAAGTAAATCCTTTGCAGCCGCATTATGTATGCCCCGAATGTAAATATGCTGAATTTGATAATAGCGGTAATTACGGTTCCGGATTTGATTTGCCGGCAAAGAAATGTCCGCATTGCGGTACTGATCTGAAGTGTGACGGTCAGGACATTCCGTTTGAAACTTTTCTCGGTTTTGCCGGCGACAAGCAACCGGACATTGATCTTAATTTTTCCGGTTTTTATCAAGCGAAAGCTCATCAATTTATCGAAGAAATGTTTGGTGCTTCCCAAACTTTCAGAGCAGGAACAATCAGCAGTTATGCCGAACGCAACTCGGCGGGAATGGTTCTGAAATATTATGAAGAAAACGAATTACCGGTCAGTTCAACTGAAGTTACACGTTTAGCCCAAGGTTTACAGGGTGTCAAAGCAACTACAGGGCAACATCCCGGCGGTATCGTTATTGTGCCGAAAGAAAGAGAAATTTTTGATTTCACACCGATTCAATATCCGGCGAATAAGAAAGAGTCCGGCGTTATTACAACGCATTTTGATTTCCATTCCTTGGATGAGACGATTTTAAAATTGGATATCTTAGGACATGATGACCCTTCAATGCTTAAGGTTTTGAGTGATACGACGGGTATCAATGCTACGGATATTCCGATTCCCGATGAAAAGGTGATGTCTTTATTTTATAGTACGGAAGCACTCGGTATTCCGGATCAGGAATCTACAATTAAAAGTGCAACAATTGGCTTGCCTGAACTTGGCACAATGTTGGTCAGGAATATGATTGCCGAGACTAAACCGACTAAATTTTATGATTTAGTACAGATTTCCGGTTTGTCTCACGGCACTGATGTCTGGACGGGAAATGCTCAGGAATTAATTCGCAACGGAACCTGTACAATTGATGAAGTAATCGGCTGCCGGGACAGTATTATGACATACTTGATCTATCGCGGATTACCGAAAAAAAGTTCTTTTGATATTATGGAGCGAGTTCGCAAAGGCAAAGGGTTATCACCGGAACAAGAAAATTTGATGCTGGATCATGATATTCCGCAATGGTATATTGATAGTTGTAAAAAAATTAAATATATGTTTCCGAAAGCTCACGCTGTAGCATATATTGTTTCTGCTTTACGTATTGCCTGGTACAAGGTCTATTATCCGGAAGCTTATTATTGTGCTTATTTCACAATTCGCGCAGATGAATTTTCCTGTGAGGAACTGTGTTTACCGGCAAATGAAATACGTATCAAACGAGCAGAACAGAGAAAAAATTGGAATCAACTGACACCACAAGAACAAAAACGACATTTTTATTTGGAATTAGTCGAAGAGATGCAACAAAGAGGAATCGATTTCTTGCCTATAGATCTTAAAGAATCCAAAGCTACCGAATTTTATTCGCCGTCTAAAGGAAAAATCAGACCTCCGTTCAATGCAATACCTAATATCAGTGAGACACTCAGTAATCAGATTGTCAAAGCAAGGGAAACTGATGGTGAATTTAAAAATCGAGAAGATCTGGCACGCCGAGCAGAACTTGGTGCGACTTCAATTGAATCTTTAACAAAAGCCGGTGTTTTGGATAATGTGGCAGAATCAGCACAGATAGACTTATTTTCAATGTTAGAATAAACTTTGTTAAGATAAAGGTGCTTATAGATTTGTTTGCATCTATATACTAAACTGACTTGAATGTTTTTCCGAATTAGTGAGGCAATTATCAAACAAGAGATTAGTAAAAAATTCATAAGAGTTTTTTTGTTGGATTCAACACTTGAATTTGATCAGGAATACACATATTTACCTTTAGAAGAAGCTGATCATTTTTTAGGACAATTGGTTGAAGTTCCTTTCGGTCGCGGCAATTCTTTACGCAGGGCAATCATTTCAGGTGAGGATAATCAGACCGAATTCAAGCAAATTAAACGTATTGCAAAAATTTTGATCCAGCAACCGATTTATCTGCCTGATCAAATTGAATTAGCAAAAGAAATGAAGCGCAGATATTTTTGTTCAATCGGTCAAGCTCTTAAAACAATCAGTCCACCCACGGTTTTCGGTGTCGGCAGACGAAGTGCCAGAGCATGCCGTTTGCTTGATCGTGATACTGCAGAAGATATGTTAGGTGAAGATTTGCTAACCAGTTTACATCAACAGCGAGTAGTAGAAATGTTGCTCCAAGTTGAAACGGCATTTGTCCAAGAAATTACTCAAGCCTGTCAGGTGACACCTTCTGTTCTTAAAACTTTAGAAAAAAAAGGTATTCTCAAAATTTTTAATAAAAAAACAGATCGTAAATTGGAAAAGCCGGAAATCTGGCCTGAAGCGGAAGTGGAACATTTGAATCAGGATCAAGAGAATGCTGTACAAGGAATTCTTGAGTTGGCACTCGGTAAGCCAACAGATAAGATTCATCAGGTTATGGCTGATCGAATAAACGCTGAATTGGATATTGGTTCAAACATAAAAGTAAATACAAGATTAAATACTAAAGTGAATGGCACAAATAATATTATTGTTCAGCAAAACCCTAAATTCTCGAAATTAAAAGAAGCTTTATTATTTGGTATTACCGGCAGCGGAAAAACTGAAGTATATTTACGAATCGCAGAACAAATACTCGAATGTGGTAAAACAGTTATTATTTTAGTTCCGGAAATTTCTCTAACTCCATTGATAATCAGCAGGTTTACTAAAAAGTTCGGAGAAAAAATTGCCGTTTTACATAGTAGATTAACTGCGACGCAACGTTTCGAACAATGGCAACGCATACTGCGTCAAGACAAACAAATTGTGGTCGGCGCACGTTCTGCTGTTTTTGCCCCCTTAAAAAACATTGGTCTGATTATCATTGATGAAGAGCAGGAAAGCTCATATCGTTCAGAAAGTACACCACGTTATAATGCACATGAAATAGCCAGAATCAGGGTAATTCAGCATGACGCATTACTTTTATTAGGATCAGCAACGCCAGCTATTGAAACTTATTATCGTAGTCAAATCGGAAAATCTGTCAGATTTGAGTTGCCACAGCGGGCAAAACCGGCAGCTTTGCCAAAAGTTCATCTATGCCAAATGAAAAACGAATTTGCCCGCCCCGATTTCGATGGAGTATTCAGTAAAAAACTGATCAACAATCTACAGGCGACTTTTGCTGATGGCGGTCAGGCGATGTTGTTTTTGAATCGGAGAGGATTAACTTCAGTTTTACAATGCAAAATTTGTGGATTTGTCGTAAAATGTGATAATTGTGAAGTGCCTATGACAAGACATTTGAATCAATATTACAAGTCAAAAGACAGGTTGATATGCCACTATTGCGGTAAGATCATGCCTGTCATTACAACTTGCCCTCTCTGTGGAAGTAACCAAATGGAAAGCTCGGGGCTGGGTACACAAAAAGTAGAGCAAGCGTTTACAAAAATATTTCCCGAATATAAAGCTTTGCGTATGGATTTTGATACAACAATCGGAACTAATGCTCATCAAAGCATCTTATCTGAATTTGGTAGACAAAAAGCTAATTGTCTAATTGGGACGCAGATGATTGCTAAGGGACATGATTTCCCTAATGTACGGACAGTCGGTATTCTGGCTGTGGATTCGATGCTCAATACCGGAAATTTTAAATCGGAAGAACGTGCTTTTCAATTAATTACTCAAGCTGCCGGCAGGTCAGGCAGATCAGACATTCAAGGTGATGTTTTTATTCAAGGTTATGATTTGACCAATTATGTAATTAAAAGTGCTTCCGAACAAGATTATACAAATTTCTATGAAACGGAAATAGAATTTAGAATGCGTGCAAAATTTGCTCCATTCGGAAATATTGGTTTAGCTTTATTTCAGGGACTAAATGAAACAAATGTAAAACTGGAAACGGAAAACATGTATCAATATTTACAAAATATAATACAGACAAATCCTCAATTTTTCAGCAACACTATGGTTTACACAGCTGTACCTGCACCTATTCCTCGCTTACGTAGAAAGTATCGCTATCGTTTGATTGTCAAAAGCGATAGAATTATTAAAATTGCTCAATTATTTTCTTTAGAGTCTAGACGCAAAAAGTCAAAGGGTGTCAATCGTAGCCTGGATATCAATCCTGAACACATGTTATAATCAAGTTTGCAATTAGAGAAAGAAGTTGAAATATGGCATTAAGAAATATCGTGAAAATAAATTCAGAATCTGAATCTGTTTTATATAAAAAAACCAGAATCGTTGAGAAGTTTGATGCAAAACTAAAACAGTTGGCCGAGGACATGATTGAAACCATGCATGCGGCAAACGGTGTAGGGTTGGCAGCTCCTCAAGTCGGTCTTTTAAAACGAATGTTCGTAATGAATGTAGATGTTGAAGAAGGTGATTTAGTAGTTATTAATCCTGAAATCAGTGAAATGGAAGGTGAAAGTATTGCTTACGAAGGTTGCTTATCGTACCCTCAAATGTTCGGCAAAGTAAAACGCCCGTTTAAATTAAAATTGAAATACCATGATTTGAACGGTGAAGTTAGAGAAATAGAAGCTGAGGGGTTGAAAGCCAGATGCATTTGTCATGAAACTGATCACTTGTATGGTATTATGTTTACCGAAAAATTAATTGGTAATTTAGTACATGAATCTCAGTTAGCCGAGGATGAAGAGCATAGTAAAGGATAATAATTTGGACGAAATTTTGACAACGAGCAAAGTGAAAAGAATTATTTTTATGGGTACACCGGATTTTGCCGTTCCGGCATTACTTGCTTTGGTTGAACAAGGCTTTAATATTGTTGCTGTAATCAGTCAACCTAATCGGCCGCAAGGACGCAAACAAAAGATAGTTCCAACCCCGGTTGCTAAAGTGGCGAAAAAATATAATTTATTATTGTTACAACCAGAATCAATCAATCAACCTCAAATTATACAAAGAGTAATTTCTCTGCAACCTGATCTAATTATTACGGCGGCCTACGGTCAAATTTTACGTCAAAATGTTCTTGATATTCCGCAATATGGTTGTATTAATATTCATGCATCACTTTTACCTTTATATAGAGGTGCAGCACCGATTAATGCTGTAATTATAGACGGACGAACTGAAACCGGAATTACGATTATGCAAATGGATCAAGGTTGTGATACCGGCAATATTCTTCTGCAAAAAAAGATACCAATAAAACATGATGCAACTGCAGGTTCATTATTCGCTGAATTAGCTGAATTAGGTGCAAAAACAATTGTTGAGTTCTTACCGCAATTCTTTGCCGATAATATCATTCCTATAGTACAAGATGAACAACATGCAACCTATGCTCCGAAAATGACGCGTAAAACAGGTAAAATAAATTGGCAGGACAGCGCTACTGCAATTGAACGTTTGATCAGAGGAACTCAACCATGGCCTGGCTGCTATACTTATTATGTCGGTCAACGTATGAAAATATTTGCGGCAGAGGTTATTTTACAAGACAGCATGCTAGGCAAGCCCGGAGAGTTATTGTCTTGTGATGGTGGATTAATTATTCAATGCGGCGTAGATGCGATAAAATTAAAAGAAATTCAGATTGCTTCCGGTAGGCAAATGAGTACTGAGATTTGTGCTCATAATTATCTCCCCGGAACAATATTGGGAAAAGATTCATTAAGAAAAGGTGAATAATATGTGGTATGACATGTGGTATTGGTTTTTATTAATTCCTGTATTGTTTTTCAGTCTTGTAGCTCAAGTTAGAGTTAAAAGTACATTCAAAAAATATAATCAAATTACAACAAGAAGTGGTTTAACCGGAACTCAAGCGGCAAGAACAATTTTAAATATGAATAATTTAGGAAATATTCGGATTGAAGGTGTTAGCGGTGAATTAACCGACCATTATGACCCACGATCGAACGTTTTACGTTTGTCGGATTCAACAAGAGATGTCAATTCAATTGCTGCTGTGGGGGTAGCTGCACATGAAGCAGGACATGCAATTCAAGATGGAGTCAATTATATACCGAACAAAATCAGAGCTTCCCTCGTACCGGTTGCCAGAATCGGTTCATCAGCCGGACCTTATTTGGCGATTATCGGTGTTTTAATCAGTTATTCGGTCGAATTTGGTATGACACTTGCGTATATAGGTTTAGCCCTTTATGTTTTTGCTTTTTTATTTTATTTGATAACTTTACCTGTGGAATTCAATGCCAGCAGTAGAGCAATAAAAATTTTAAATGCGAGCGGTATCCTTGCACCCGACGAACTTAAAGGTGCAAAAAAAGTTTTGAATGCAGCAGCTATGACTTATGTAGCATCAACTGTATCCGCTTTATTCTCACTCTTGAGAATAGCTTTAATTGTACTAGGTGGTAGAAGACGCGATTAATGTAAATAACAATTGGCTATTAAATATTGATATTTTCAGACTGATTATTTATGGTACCATTTGATTATCCAAGATCAATAGCAATACAAGCCTTATCCTTGATTTTAGATCAAGAAAAATTTTCTAATGATGTCTTAAACCAATTATTGGTTAACCCCAAACTATCAAATCTCGATCGAAAGTTTGTTACTGCTTCGGTTTACGGTGTACTGGACTTTTTACCTTTAATTGATGAGATTATCAGTGATGCCTCCCAACGTCCTTTAACTAAAATCGATTCTGATATTTTAAATATTTTGAGACTTGGTGTATGGCAACTTAAATTTGCTGATAAAGTACCTCAATCTTCTGCCGTTGATGAAAGTGTTAAATTAGCAACACGTTTTAATAAGCGTTCTGCCGGTAGTTTTATTAATGCCGTTTTGCGAAATGTTATTCGCAATCCATTGCAACTAAATAAGAAACAAGAACATCTAAAATATGGTATGACATCAGAAATATTCGGTTTGTATAAAAAATGGTTTGGGGAAGAAGGTGCAAGATCAATAAACAACAGTTATTTATCAGCCAATTCACAACTTACAGTCTTGTTTACGGGTTCGATAAACGAAAAACAAAATTGGCTTTCGCAAATCAAGGAGATTGGTATAGCTGTACAACCGGGTGTTGTAGTACATGATTCATTTGTTTTGCAGAATTTACCGACCGGTGTTGAGGGTTTACCGGGCTATGAACAAGGTTTATTTTATGTGCAAGATGAATCTTCAATGTTGGTTGCAGAAGTGCTGCAAGTACAAAAGAACCAAAAAATTTTAGATGCCTGTGCCGGATTAGGGGGAAAGTCATTTGCTATATTAAATCAAAATCCTCAGCTTAAAATTACTGCATTAGAACCGAATAGGGAACGTTATCAGGGTTTATTGGATAACATTGATCGACTTAAAATTAGTCAAATTAAAACTTTGAAAACCGATTTGCAAAGTTTCACTAATAATGCTGTATCTGTCAAGCGATATTTTGATCAAATCATTCTAGATGTTCCCTGTAGCGGTTTAGGTGTATTAAAAAACAAACCTGAAATTAAACTCAGTCTGAGTTATGCCAAATTACAGGAATTTCCGGCAATCCAAATTGATTTATTAAATCATGCTGCAAAAATAGTAAACTCAACAGGAAATTTATTATACAGTACATGCACAATAAATCCCGCAGAAAACGAAGAATTGATTGCTGAGTTTTTAGCAACCCGAGCCGGTCAAGAATTCAGAGTTGTTGATACTTCATATATTTTAAATAAAATTAAACCGGAATACAAAGCAAAAATAAAAGCCGGACTAAATGATTACGGATTAAGCATCAGACCGGATAAAATTCCGATCGACGGATTTTTTATAAGCTATTTAAAGAGAATCTAAAATGAATAATGAAAATAATTTTAAAATCAATAGACTGAACAAACAAAACGAAATGGAAATTTTTTATGATTATGACTATGGCGATTTAATTGTTTTAGCTAAAAAATACAATTGGCCGAAATTCCGGGTAAAACAATTATTGGAATGGCAAGCTAAAAGTATTCAGTCAACATCTGAAATGACCAATATCTCGAAAGATATGCAGGCTATACTCGAGCAGGAAATGATCTGGCCTGCTTTGAAAATCATCAAAATTGAACGTTCAAAAATCGAACCGGTTAATAAATATCTCTTTGAATTACATGATGGCAATATTATAGAAACAGTTTCAATGCATTATAATTACGGACATTCAGTTTGTTTAACAACCCAAGTTGGTTGCAAAATGGGTTGTAGTTTCTGTGCTTCTGCCAAGCTGGGTTTTCAACGTAATCTTACAGCCGGAGAAATGCTTGCCCAGCTCACAATGATTGCTCATACGGAACAAACACATGTAAGTCATGCTGTTTTGATGGGAATCGGTGAGGCGTTAGATAACTATGACCAAACTATAAAATTCTTGCGCAGACTTCGCTCGGAGCATGGTTTTACTCTGAGTATGCGTAATGTTACTTTATCTACTTGTGGTTTAGTGCCGGAAATAATAAAACTGGCTGATGAAGATTTGCCGATAACTTTAGCAATTTCTCTACATTCCGCGGAACAAAATACGCGAAATATCCTGATGCCGATCGCTAAACGTTATCCAATTGAAGATATTGTGGCAGCAGCAGATTACTATTTTACCAAAACAGGGCGACGGATCACTTATGAATATACCTTATTTGATAAAATAAATGATCAGCCTATACATGCTGAACAATTAGCTAAACTATTAAAAGGTAAGTCAGTTCATGTTAACTTAATTCCAGCAAACGAAGTAGCTGAATCAATTTGGAGCAGATCCGAAAAAGGTACGATTGAAAAATTTTTGCGAATATTACGAGAAAACAAAATAAATGCTACAATACGATATTCTGCCGGTCAAGATATTACCGCTGCATGTGGGCAATTGAGAAGACAAAATGCGCAAAGTTCTTAATAAAGCTTAATTTGTTGCCAAATAGCAAAGCTTGCCTCCATTTAGCCTTAATGTTAAAATAAGTATTTGCAATCATAGACAAAATCGTGATTGTTGATGGTTTAATATGGAAGAGTTAAATGTGTTAAAAAAGTTTAAAGTCGCTGCTTTATCCGATATTGGACTTATACGGGAAGGCAATGAGGACAATTACGGTTTTGTTACGTTTGAGGGTGACTATCCTTTTGTTTGTATTATAGCAGACGGGATGGGCGGTCATCTTAACGGTGAATTGGCCAGCAAAATTGCTGTTGAATATTGTCAAGCTCGTTTGCGTAAAGATTTACCGCTCGAGAATGAACCCCAACAAATTAAAAATATTTTAAACGATGTTATTCAAAAAGCAAATATCAAAGTATATTTAGCTTCTTTGGAAACTCCGAAAAACAAAGGCATGGGAACTACTTTAACTATTGCAATATTTTATCATTCCAGTGTTTATATCGGCCATATTGGAGATTCACGTTGCTACTTGTTACGTGACAGATATTTAGATTGCTTGACCATCGATCATACAGTTGTTCATGAGATGATTGAGGCGGGAACAATTACCGAAGCCGAAACCTATACACATCCGCAAAGACATGTATTAACTCAAGCACTTGGATCGTCAGGCTATTTAAAACCTGATATTATTCATATGGATTTGCAAAAACAAGATCGCTATTTACTATGCAGTGACGGTTTGCATGGCTATGTTGGAGAAAATGAAATTGAAAATACGCTTGCTCAATACAATGAACCGGATAATATTTGTGAGATATTAATTGATAAAGCAAATAAAGAGGGCGGCAAAGACAATATCACTACGATTGTAGTGTTACATGAGTGATTTTGTCATTTGGAGGGCTAAATGAAAGTCAATAAACAAAATTTGGCATCAGGTACAGTCTTAGGCGGACGATATAGTATCATACGGACTCTGGGACAAGGCGGAATGGCTCATGTATATATGGCTGAAGATTTGCAAAACAGGTCATATGTAGCATTAAAAGTTATGCGTGCTGAATTATCTGATGATCCGGAATTCATCAGACGTTTTGCAACTGAAGCAAGAGCCGCTGCCAGTCTGGATCATCCGAATATTGTTGCTGTTCTCGATTATGGTCAGGATGAAGATATCAGATATATCGTACAAGAATACGTCGAAGGTAAAACGTTAAAAGATTTAATTCGTGAACAAG
>JAAYNE010000134.1 GCA_012521015.1 Clostridiaceae bacterium
AATCCTGCCATCCCAGCCATACGATCCACTAGCTCAGTAGGTAGAGCACTTGACTTTTAATCAAGGGGTCCGGGGTTCGATCCCCCGGTGGATCACCATATCAAAAGCACTGAGACTAAAGGTTTTCAGTGCTTTTCTATTTATATGCTCTTTTCATTTTGTCCAGAAATTTCTATAATTGAGATTACTTGAGTTAACATTTCATCATTACCGATTAATAATGAATATATTATGGGAGCTCATATATTGGAAGTAGTTGCTTTACCCTAGCGCCTTTACGGGCCGTCGTATTTTGTGATAGTTGCCTTATCTTTAATTCCGGTCCTTTTGTTAATATTTTTGGACCCATTTAATGATTTACATTTAATTGTACAAAAAGCACAAAAATATTTATAAAAACAGGTAATACATAATAAAAAACAAGGAAATATTTGCTCAATTTAAATGCTTAGTTTACTCTTAAAGAAACTTTCAGAAATGCTTTTTGAAATGCTTTTTAAAAAGCATTAATAAATTAAATATTTTACAGATACGAATTTTATTTCTGCAATCCAACGGGTTTAATAAAAAGGCTCATTGTATTCATATTAGGTTTTAAGGAGGTTTTTATGCAATATCTACTAGGTATAGATATCGGGACATCAAGTACAAAAGTACTGCTTTTGGCAGAAACAGGTTATATTGTCGATGATATTGATAGATTATATGATTTTGAGATGCCTGCAAATGGTTGGACCGAACAAGATCCGAATTTATGGTGGCAAGCAGTAAGAGAAATTATTCCTGAAATGCTTCAAAAACATAATATTGATGGTAAAGCGATCAAGGGAATTGGCATTGCGGGTCAAATGCATAGTTTGGTTATGCTAGATGCCGAAGGAGACGTTTTACGCAAGGCAATTCTTTGGAATGATCAAAGAACCGGTAAACAAGTAGATGAAATCAATGAAATTGTTGGTGCAGCTCGTCATATAGAATTAACATCTAATCCGCCATTAACCGGATTTACGTCACCTAAAATATTATGGGTCAGAGAAAATGAACCGGAAATTTATGAAAAATGTAATAAGATATTGTTGCCAAAAGATTATATCAGATATAAATTGACCGGAGAATATGTTTCAGATGTTTCGGATGCTTCCGGTATGGGGCTTTTAGATGTTAAAAAGCGAACATGGTCTGAAGAGATCCTCAAAGATTTAAAGATTGATAGGGACCTATTGCCAAGTTTGGTAGAATCTGTTGAAATAAGCGGTTATGTAACAAAAGAAATAGCTCAAGAACTAGGTTTAGCAGAAGGCACACCGGTTGTGGGTGGTGCCGGAGATAATGCAGCAGCGGCAATTGGTGTTGGAGTAATAAAAGATGGAACCGGTTTTACAACCATTGGAACATCCGGAGTTGTCTTTGTTCACTCTTCAAAACCAAGTACTGATGAAAAGGGTAGAGTACACACGTTTTGCAGTGCCGTACCGAATGAGTGGCATTTAATGGGCGTTACGCTGGCTGCAGGTTCATCATTACAATGGTTTAGGAATCGTTTTTGCCATGAAGAAATGGCAGAAGCCGACCAAATAGGTGTTGATGTTTATAAAATTATGGATGACAAAGCAGCAGAGATAAAAGAAGGTTCTGACAAGCTAATATTCTTACCCTATCTATCAGGAGAAAGGACGCCGCACTTAGATCCTGATGCACGCGGTGTTTTTTTCGGTTTATCAACAATTCATGAAAAAGCTCATTTAATCAGAGCCATTTTAGAGGGGGTAGCCTTTTCTTTAAATGATTGTCTATCTGTCTTACGCGAATTAGATGTAGATGCTGCAACCATGATGTTAACAGGAGGTGGTGCTTCCAGTCCATTGTGGCAAAAAATAATTGCAGATGTATTTAGATGTAAAATGCAAACCTGCAAATCGAATCAAGGTCCAGCCTTGGGTGCTGCTATCCTGGCGGGAGTAGGTTCAGCAGTCTTTAAGGATTTACAAGATGGTTGTGAAAAAGTGGTTGAAATAAAAAGAGTGGTAGAACCATCAGAAAGTGAATATGCTAATTTCTATGAGATTTATAAATCTATCTATCAATCATTAAAAGTAGAGTATAAAAAGTTATCAAAGATTTAACTAGAGAAGGAGTCAAAAATGAAAGAATATTATCCAAACATCCCGAAAATTGAATATGAGGGTGCCAAATCAAAAAACATGTTAGCCTTTAAACATTACAACAAAGATGAAGTTGTGCTGGGTAAAAAGATGAGCGATCATTTTAAATTTTCGTTTGCCTACTGGCATGGCATGAATTATGACGGAACAGACATGTTTGGTGTAGGCACATATGATCGTACCTATGGAGAAACCGAAGCCAGGACCAGAGCAAAAGCGAAAGCGGATGCAGCATTTGAATTGATGAGTAAATTAGGTTTTGATTATTTTTGTTTCCATGATGTAGATATATGTGAACCCAGTCCTACGCTCAGAGAATTAAAAGATAATTTAGCTTATATGACAGATTATCTAAAAGAACATATGGATAGAAGCGGCATCAAATTAGGCTGGGGTACTGCGAATATGTTTGGTGCACCACGCTATAAACATGGTGCAGCCACCTCACCGTATCTTGATGCATATGCCTCAGCTGCCTGTCAAGTAAAAAATGCATTGGATGCAACAATTAAACTAGGTGGTACGGGTTATACCTTCTGGGGTGGTCGCGAAGGTTATGAAACGTTGATCAATACGGATATGAGTTTTGAACTTGATAATTTAGCCCGTTTTTACAAAATGGCGGTTGAATATGGGCGAGCCAATGGTTTTAAAGGAACCTTCTTTATTGAACCGAAACCGAAAGAGCCAACGATGCATCAATATGATTTTGATGCAGCAACAGCTATCAGCTTCATCCAAAACTACGATTTAAAACAAGATTTCAAATTGAACTTGGAAGGTAATCATGCCAGTTTAGCCGGTCATACTTTTGAACATGAGGTTCGAGTTGCGCGAATTAACGGTTTATTAGGCTCTATAGATGCGAATCATGCAGAAACACTTGTAGGCTGGGATACAGATGAGTTCCCGAAAGATGTAAGATCAACGGCTTTAGTAATGTATGAGATTTTAAAGAGTGACGGTATGCCGGACGGTGTAGTTAACTTTGACTCAAAATTGCGCAGACCATCCAGTGATGAGTTAGATAATGCAATAGGTTTCATTGTAGGTATGGACACATATGCTTTAGGCTTAAAGTTAGCAGCAAAAATCATCGAAGACGGACGAATCGATAAATTTATAGAAGAAAGATATTCGAGTTTCCAATCCGGTTTGGGCAAAAAAGTATTGGAAGATAGAACAAACTTTGAGGAATTAGAAGCTTATGCACTCGAATTAGAAGAACAAGCATTACCATCAGGTCGTCAAGAATACTTAAATGGCATTATTAATGAATTGATGTGTCAAGGACTTTAGGCAAGCTATTAACTGAATAAGATTGTAGATTAAAAACTTTAGAAAGGGCGGTCTAACTAATGAAATATTATGTTTCCTCAAAAGCAAAACGAAGTGGTGACGGTTCGAAAAAATACCCATTTAAGACGATTTCGGAAGCTGCTGCGATTGCTGTTGCAGGAGATAAAGTAATAGTTTCTCCAGGAATATATAGAGAATATATAAACCCGGCAAATGGAGGTACATCAGATGTTGATCGAATAGTTTATAAGTCAACAGAAAAAGGAAAAGCTGTAATTACCGGTGCAGAGATTGTGAAGAATTGGAAAAACTATTCAGGCGATGTATGGGTAGTAAGAATTTCAAATGGATTGTTCGGTGATTATAATCCGTATAAGGAAATTATTCACGGCGATTGGTATTTTTCTAATAAAAAAGTTCATACAGGTGAAGTTTATTTAAATGGGAAATCCTTTTATGAAGTTTGTACAATTGAAGAAGTTAAGAATCCAGAATTTTATGATCAGTCTTGGGATAGAGAAAATACGTTGTATAAATGGTATACGGAGCAGGATGGCGACTATACCGTGATTTATGCTAATTTTCAAGGTCATAATCCAAATAAAGAAAATGTTGAAATTAATGTTCGGAGGAATTGCTTTTTTCCAAAAGAAACAGGTAAAGATTACATTACAGTTTCTGGCTTTACAATTAAACAAGCAGCTACTCAATGGGCCCCGCCGACAGCATTCCAAGATGGCATGATAGGTCCTCATTGGTCAAAAGGTTGGATTATTGAAGATTGTATTATTCATGATTCGAAATGTTCAGGCATTTCTTTGGGGAAACATTATCAACCTGATAATAACAATAAGTGGTCCACTCAATATGTTAAAGATGGCACACAAAATGAAAGAGATATCATTTGTCAGTCTTATCATGAAGGTTGGACAAAAGACCAAGTAGGTTCACACATCATTAGAAGGTGTGAAATCTTTGATTGTGGACAAACAGGTATTGTAGGACATTTAGGCTGTGTTTTTTGTCTGATTGAAGATAATCATATTTATCAAATTAATAATAAGCAAGATTTATTTGGTGCCGAAATTGCAGGTATAAAATTACATGCGCCAATTGACACAATTTTTAGAAGAAATCACATTCATCATTGTTCAAGAGGTATTTGGTTAGACTGGCAAGCTCAGGGTACAAGAATTACCCAATCTTTGTTCCACGATAATGTACCTGCTGAAGGTGTAGAAATTACAAATGCTTTTAGTGTCGGTGAAGATATTTTTGTTGAAGTAGCACATGGTCCAACATTAATTGATAACAACATTATGTTATCAGAATGTGCAGCAAGAATTAGCACACAGGGTGTAGCTCTTGTGCATAACTTAATTGCCGGATCATTTACTTATGTTGGTGTTGGTACTGATAATGGCGGAAGCAAACTGCCTACGCCACGCTATACACCCTACCATGTTCCACATGATACCAAGATTGCAGGTTTTATGACTTTCTTACACGGTGACATGCGATTCTATAACAACATTTTCATTCAGCAACCGGTAGGCCAATATTTAAAAGATGTAGACGCAAGTGGTACTCCAACCGGAAGTAAAATGGATTCTATAAATTATGATGTCGGAACATTTGTGTATGATGGATATCCCACACATGATGAATATTTTGCTCGGTTTTCCAAAGATAAAGTAATAGAATTTGGCAGTGATAAATATTACAGCCATTTACCGGTCTATACAGGTGGTAATGCTTATTTTAATGGTGCTAAAGTTTATGAAAAAGAAGAAGATTATACAGTTTCGGATGAAAAAATAAAACTTGAATTAGTTCAAGAAGATGGCAAATATATTATAAAAACTAATGTATACGATTTTATTGAAGATAAAGATTATCCATTTATCTCAACTGAAGTTTTAGGAATGGCATTTGAACCGGAGCAAAAATTTGAAAATCCGGATGGATCGCAAATCATTTTTGATGAAGATTTTTACGGTGATCATCGATCTGCTCAGACTATCCCAGGTCCATTTGTCGAATCAGAGCAAAGCTATATCGTAAAAGAAAATTAGAATAATAAATAGCAAAGGTGGGTAAAATTATGAAATGCACAAAAAAATATCGTGAGAAATTTGATGCTAAAGCAAGAGAACTTGTGGCAGATATGTCTTTAGAAGAAAAAGTACATCTGATGAGTGGTATTGTCAGTTTAGAGGATTTAATAGAATCCATGAATTCGGAAGATGGTCACTATAATGATGTGCCTTATCCTGCAGGCGGAGATGAAAAAAGAGGAATTCCTACAATGCGCTTTGTTGATGGACCAAGAGGTGCTGTTTGCAGTATTGGTGAAAGTACTTGCTTCCCTGTAGCCATGATGCGTGGAGCAACATTTAATACTGATTTAGAAGAAAAAGTTGGTAGTGCTATCGGTAAAGAAATTCGCGGTTTTGGCGGGAACTTATTTGGTGGAGTATGTATAAATTTACCATACAACCCCGGTTGGGGCAGAAGCCAAGAAGTATATGGTGAAGACAGTTTTGCATTGGGTCAATTTGGGGCTGCTGTTACACGCGGTGTTCAAAAGGAAGATGTTATTGCATGCGTGAAGCATTATGCATTTAATTCCATGGAAATCAGCCGTTTTAAAGTAAGTGTAGATTGTGAGCGCAGAACAGAACGTGAAGTTTATTTACCTCACTTTAAAGATTGTATTGATGCCGGTGCGGCAAGCGTCATGAGCGCTTATAACTTA
The DNA here is from genome assembly GCA_012521015.1 of Clostridiaceae bacterium. Lineage (GTDB taxonomy): Bacteria > Bacillota > Clostridia > Saccharofermentanales > DTU023 > UBA5436. The sequence goes on from JAAYNE010000134.1 coordinate 6,220, forward strand.
TACAAGGGTGTTTATTGTGGTCATTCGGATTATCTTTTAAGAAAAGTTTTAAAAGAAGAATGGGATTTCGATGGTTTTGTCATGACAGATTTCGTTTGGGGCATGAGAGATACGGTCGCAGGCGCCAACAATGGACAAGATTTAGAAATGCCCGGAACAATTTATTACGGAGAGAAACTGGTAAAAGCAGTTGAAGATGGCTTAGTAGATGAATCAAGAATCGATGATGCTGCGATTAGACTTGTAAGAACCTTATTGGCTTTTGAAACATCATATGAAGAAAGTGGAAAAAATTACGGTAAAGAAGTCATTGGCTCACAAGAACATATTGATTTAGCCTTAGAAGTCGCGCAAGAAGGTATGACCTTAATTCAAAATGAAAATGACATTCTCCCACTTGAAAAATCAAAAGTTAAACGTATTGCTGTATTTGGTGAATTAGCGGATAAAGGTAATATTGGTGACCATGGCTCAAGCCGAGTCTTTCCGGCATATGTGGTTACACCATTGGAAGGTTTGAAAAAAGTTTATCCGGAATTAGAAATTATATACTATGAGGATAATGATTTAGAAGAAGCAAAAGCTCTTGCAAAATCTGCAGATGCTACTTTATTTGTTGTCGGATATAACCATGATGATGAAGGTGAGTTTGTTTCTAATGAGGATACAACCAACTACACAGGAGCAGTTGGTGGTGATCGGAAAGATAGCTTAGGTCTACATAAAAAAGATATTGATTTAATTAAAGCAGTAGGACCTGAAAATGAAAATTCGACAGTAGTATTAATTGGTGGTAATACAATTATGATTACTGAGTGGATGGACAGTGTGTCTTCTATCATTATGGCATATTACCCCGGTCAGGAAGGTGGAACAGCAATTGCCCAAGTCTTATTTGGAGACATCAATCCAAGTGGTAAATTGCCGTATGTTCAACCATATAAAGAATCTGATCTTCCACAAGTCGATTGGGATACCACGAACCAATTCTATGATTATTATCATGGTTATGCAAAACTCGAAAAAGAAAATATAAAACCATTATTGCCATACGGATTCGGCTTGTCATATACAGATTTTGAAATCTCAAAAGTATCTTTTGAGTTGAAAGATGATGAAATTGTAGCAAAGTGTACAGTCAAAAATGTTGGTAAAAAGGAAGGTGCTGAAGTTATTCAGTTTTACGTTGGTTTCAAAAATTCCTCGGTTGATCGCCCTGTAAAATCATTAAAAGGTTTTAAGAAAGTGTTCATAAAACCCGATGAATCGAAAGAAGTGGAAATAGTTTGTCCTATTGAGAAAATCAAATATTTTAATCCGAAAACAAGTTGTTTTGAGTTAGAAAATATGGATTATGAAGTATATATCGGTACATCATCAGATAATAGTGATTTAATTGAAGATTCTCTATATATAGGATTATAAAAAAGGTTTATAGCTGGGAATATTTTATTAAATATCAGTCACATCATTTAGATTTTTATTAATATATATTTCCGGCTAAAAATAAACAAACAGAAAGTATTTTTCTGATTTTAAAAGGAGGAAAAAATGAAAAAGATAACAAAAATAATTGTATTCTTACTAGTTAGTATTTTATTAATTTCTACATGTGCATGTGGTGGAGACAAAAAAGAAGATAAAAAAGATTCCGAAGCACAGGAAGTAGAAGATAAAGCAGAGAAAGCGGAAGATTCAAAAGAAGAAGCAGAGGAAACGGAAGATTCAAAAGAAGAAGCGGAGAAAGCCGAAGAAGCTCCAACAGAAGGTAAAAAATATAAAATAGGATTTAACAATTTGCTTAAAGGTGCATATTCCTTAGACATACTCGAAAGAAATTTCGTAAATGCATGTGAAGCTATGGGAGTAGAGCCTGTTATCGTAAATGATGAAGGCGTTATTGAAAATAGTCCTAATAATGTTGATAGCATGATAGCTGCTGGAGTTGAAGGAATTGTTTTCTTCGGGGTTTCAGATGCAATTTTTCAAACAATTGCTATGAAATGTGAACAAGCAAAAGTTCCATTCGTATTTTATGATCATATGCCCAGCCCGGATGTAATTACTCAATTAAATGATTATGAATATTACGCAGGTTCTGCAGGCACTATAGATTTTAATACAGGTGAGAATGCAGCTAAATATGCGCTAGAGTCCGGTGCTAGAAAAGCAATAATTGCAACCGGTTTAATAACTGATACAACACATAAAGCAAGAACAGACGGGTTCACAGATGAATTTGTTGCAGGCGGCGGTGAAGTATTGGATACAAAGTATTCGGATACAGAATTAGAGGCAGCAATGCAAAGTATAGGCGATCTATTGACAGCAAACCCTGATGCCGAGTTTATGTATTTAACAAACGGAACGATGGGATCAGCAGGTATACAAATTAAAGAACAAAGAAATCTGGATATTCCGACATATGTAACAGATTTGGATCCGGATGTATTGGAAGGCTTGAAAGATGGTACGGTTGCTGCAGCAAATGGAGCGCACTGGACAAATCCGACCTTTGCCTTAGCATTATTAGTCAATCATTTGAATGGTGTTGAAATGAAACAAGATGACGGTTCTGCTGCCCAATTAGTAGTTCCGGTCTTAACATTGCCTGGCGAGCTCATAGATTTGTATGATCATTATTGGATTAAAACAGGCTCTCCTTACACACAAGAAGAAATGGCATCATTTGTAGATGGAACAACAACTTATAATGATCTGCAAGCTGAATTAGACAATTATACTTTAGAGAACAGGCTGGATAAATTAAGTGAATTAGGTGTTGTTTCTGAAGAAGATCAAGAACTATTAAAATAAATAAAATAGTTCAGAAGTCTGATGTAAAAAGGAGAGTATTATCGTGAGTGATGTGACTAGGAAAAGAGGCGTGTCTTTTTTGACACGCCAAACTAAATCTCAAATAATAACGATAGCAATTTTAATTGTTGTTTTTATTCTAGTTAATATTATTGTTGGCAATAGATTTCTTACTTGGACAAATATTTCTTCTATTCTAAGTAATTCTGTATCATCAGTATTATTAGTGTTTGCGCTATGTTTTATTTTTGGGACCGGTATTACGGATCTGTCTTTAGGAGCCGTTTCTGTTCTGGCAAGTAACGTAGCCGGTATTTTGGCATTAAATGCAGGCCTCGGATACTTCGGTCTAGTAATTGGTGGTACTGGCTGTGCCGTTTTGTGTGTCTTATTGAATATGTCTTTTATGCAATATTTGAAAATCCCTTCGTGGATTTTAGGTATTGGAATGACAATGATTTATGAAGGTATAGGTAGCATCTATAATTCTCACATGGTGAATCAGGGTAAACAAGCTGTATCTTTAGGAGATTCCTATCGAATCTTAGGGAGACAGCCGTACAATTATATATTATTGTTGATAGTAATAGTTGTTGCTTATTTCATTTATAATCGTACATCAATCGGTTTTGGATTAAGAGCAGTTGGGAGTAATAGATCTGTTGCTGAGATCATGGGAATAGATGCTACGAAAGCCACTTTATATGCAGGAATTGTAGGTGGACTATTTCTAGGCATGGCAGCAGTAGTTAGTATTAGTTACTCATCCAGAGTTACTCCGACGACCGGCTTAACGACCATAGGAACTATATTTACTGCAATTGCCGGTTTTTTATTGGCCCAAACCTTAACTAAAATTTTTAATATTATTTTTGCTGTTGTAATTGGTACAATTTTAGTTACTGTAATTTATAATATTATGACATTGTTTGGCATTCCGTCAGGAACTTGGCAAGAAGTAGTTATGGGTTTAATTGTTCTTATTGGAGGTATCATTTCAAACAGAGGTACAAAAGGAGCGGTTAAATAATGGATAAAATAAAAACAAATTCTGAGACTGTTTTTTTAAGTAACAATATAAAAAAATATTATGGCCCGACAAAAGCCAATGATGGGATTTCATTCAATTTAAAAAAAGGCGAGATAAGAGGTTTGGCTGGCGAAAACGGATCGGGAAAATCTACATTGATTTCAATTATTTCCGGAATAACTCAAAAAGATTCAGGTGAAATGAAAATAAATGGTCAGTTGTATCAACCAAAATCTCCATTAGATGCTCATGAATTTAGAATTGGCACTGTTGTCCAAGAGTTGGGTCTTGTTGATGGTTTAACGGCCGGTATGAATGTTTATATAGGACAAACTGAGCAATTTACTAAGTTTGGCATTATGGATATGAAGAGGTTATACAAAACTTGTGAAGAATTATTTAGTTATTGGGGATTTGATAACTTTCCGATTAGAGAAATGACAAAAAATTTGACTGTAGAAGAAAAGAAGATAGTTGAACTGATAAGAGCATTATCTGTTGATCCGCAAATTTTAATTCTGGATGAGATTACTCAAGCATTATCGCATAATAATAGAACAAAATTATATAACATATTAGATAGAGTAACTGAAGAAGGTATGGCTGTTGTTGTTATTACACATGACATAGAGGAAATGCTTAATATTAGTGATAGTATTACGGTACTTTTAGACGGACGAGTTGTCGGAGACTATCAAGCTTCAGAAATAACACTTGATGAATTAAAACAAAAAATGGTTGGTAGAATAGTTGATGATACTCACTTTAGACCCATGGATAAGCCACATTTCAAGGATGAAATTGTTATGGAGGTTAGATCTGTGTCAGGGAGTAAATTTCAAGATATTTCTTTTGATTTGCATAAGGGACAAGTTTTGGGTTTTTGTGGTTTGTCAGATGCTGGAATCCATGAGCTGGGAGAGGCCTTATATGGCGTTGAGCATAGGGATTCAGGTGAAGTGAAGTTAACTAAAAATCAAAAGGTTATTCATACACAACAAGATGCTATCAAAAACAATGTTTCATATTTACCAAAAGATAGAGATAAAAATGCCCTGATGGTTAATGATACAATTAAAAATAATGTTTCATTAGCTGTTATTGATGAGTTAATTGTCAATGGATTCTTAATAAGTGATAAAAAAGCAAATATATTCGCAAATAAAGTTATAGAAGATTATCAAGTAAAAACTCAGAGTCGTGAGCAAATTATTCGTGGTTTATCAGGCGGTAATAGACAGAAAGTCAGTTTAGGACGTTGGTTGGCACTTGATAATGATATCCTTATTTTAGATTGTCCGACACGTGGAGTTGACGTTGGAGTTAAAGCATACATTTATACATTACTCAACGAGTTGAAGGATCAAGAAAAATCAATCATATTAATTTCTGATGAATTACCGGAACTGATTGGAATGTGCGATATAATATACATTATGAAAAATGGTAAAATTGTAAAAGAAGTACATAGAGGTCCGGAAATGATTGAAGAAAATATAATAGAGGAGATGATCTGATGAATTCAAGAAATATAAATTTAATAAAAAAATTATTCCCGTTCTTCAGCCTTTTTATCATCTTAATTGTCTTTACAATCATGAGATATTCGATGTTTTGGTCTGTTTCTAATTTAAGAGCAATTTTAAATAACTGGGTGCCGTTGGTAATAGGTGGTGCAGGATTAATCTTTGTAAATGCACAAGGAAGTGTGGATATATCATTAGGTGGCACACTTGCATTTTCTGCTACAATCGCAGCTATTTTGAGCAATTCTTTGGGATATTTGACATTTATACCTATAGCTATATTAATTGGTTTAATAAATGGTTTATTTATCGGCTTTGTTGTAGGTTATTTTAAGGTACCATCAATCATGGTGTCTTTGGCAATGATGATGTCTCTCAGTGCGATAGTTGCATACATAACAGGCGGGCAATCTGTATTTATTTCGCCTAAATTATTTAAATTGAATGAGATAAGTGTTAAACTCATTGCAACATTAATAGTATTAATTGTTACAGCAATTTTATTTTCAAAAACAAAAATAGGATTTTTCTCAAAAAGTATTGGTGAAAATGAAGAAACCGCCAGATACTCCGGTGTTAATGTTGTTAAGTACAAAATGCTTGCATTCGGTATAAGCGGCTTACTTGCCGGTTTAGCCGGTACATTTACTTCTGCAAGCATTGGCGGCATTATTCCTAATATGGGTAATATGTATCAGTTGCAAATTCTAATGGGTTTGTTTTTAGGCGGTGCACCCGTTAGCGGGGGTTCTGGAACAAAATACTACCAACTTGTTTTAGGTTCCTTAACATTGGCTGTTCTACAAAGTGGCTTAGTTCTTATGGGAACATCAGCTGCGATTTCTGCCATTATTCAAGGTTTAATTTTATTGATTGTAGTATATATAGGAATTTACTCGAATAATAAATTTTTAGCCCTGGAAACAAAACGTGCAAGCTTGGAATCTTTAAAAGAATAATATTTTTAAATAGTGATGATTTGTTACAAAATTATATAATCGCTATTTTCTAGAAATTGTTGGGAATGTTATTGGTGCTTATATCTTAAACTTCTTAGTTCTTCAAGATAATGCTTACCATATTCATTCCCAATAATATTTATTTTGGGCTGATATTGACCATTTAATAATTATGATTTTTTCTGTTTTTTTACTTTCCCTAAAATGTCTTTTATACAATTTTAAATAATATTGCAAACTTTATTACTTCTAAAAGGAAGAATGCCTGATAAATTACTTCATATTTAATACTCTGAATACACTGATCTCCTGATATCAAACAGACAAATGCAGATAAAGCCTATTGCATGAAGTTTTAAATTTTAAAACGACTAAACTGTCATATCGAAATTGATATAATTTTACAATTACAAAAAGACTGCCGTCCAGGTGTGTTCTATAATTTCAGAGGTGTGCAGTCATTTTTAGCTAACATAAAGCGAATATGGAGGACAGGTACTAGTACTGGTACTATTAAATCAGAGCTAATTTGAATTTGCGGAGGTTAGGCAAATGGTAATTTTAGAAGGTTTGGTAATGTCATTTTGGCTTCTGCTTATATGTGTTGTAGGTATAGCAAATGGGCCGATAGGCTTAGTTTTTTTCTATGAGCAGGATGTACAAGACAGAGTAATCGAATTAGGCCTGACAACAACGGATAAAATCAAGAAAGATACAATTATAACGATTCTTGCAATGTATATTCCTACTTTAATAGTCGTTCCCGTACTTGTTTATTTTGTTAATGGTGCTAGAGGATTTTGGGATGGGTTTACCCAGATGACTTACATCTATTTGATTATGAATCTTTTTGACAGATTATTTATTGATTGGTATTGGGTTGGACACACGAAAGCATGGGAGATAGAAGGTACTGAAGATTTAAAACCATACATTCCCAGGAAGACACTTATAATAAAGTGGCTTGGCACCATAGTAGTTTCTCCGATAATGGCAGCTATTCCGGCATTTATTTTTCATTTGTGTGGAATGTAATTTCAAACCTGCAAAGTGAACTGACAAATTAAAATTTTGAGAGGCAGGAAATGAATAAAATATTACTTAATGCAAACCAACTAAAATTAATAGCAATTATTGCGATGACAATAGACCACATTGCTGATCTCTTTTATCCGGGATTTCCTGTACAGCCTTTGCCGATTGCATTGCATTTGATTGGCCGGCTGACAGCTCCGATTATGTGGTTCTTTGTCTGTGAGGGATTACATTATACAAGAAATGCAAAAAAATATATGCTTAGAATGTTTATATTTGCAGTCATTTCACATTTTGCCTATTGTTTTGCATTCGGTATTAATCCGATTCCGTTCAGTACCGGGATATTTAATCAGACGAGTGTCATGTATCCGCTGTTTATTTCTGTAGTAATATTGTGGTTGCAATATGAAGA
>JAAYNE010000135.1 GCA_012521015.1 Clostridiaceae bacterium
AGTTGAACGGTAACGATGCAAAGCAACTTATTGCAAACAAAACACTTTGTGTTGGCGAAGTGTCGAATATGGGTTGTACTCCTGAAGCTATCGATTTGTTTATCGAAAATAAAATGTTATTTGCTCCTGGAAAGGCTGTAAACGCCGGTGGTGTAGCCACTTCCGGTTTGGAAATGACACAAAATGCTATGCACCTCAGTTGGTCTGCTGAAGAAGTTAACCTTCGTTTGCGTCAAATCATGGCTGACATACATGAGCAATGTGTGAAAAACGGTAAACAGCCCGATGGTTACATTAACTATGTGAAAGGCGCGAATGTGGCAGGTTTCCTTAAAGTGGCTAAAGCCATGCTCGCACAAGGAGTTATCTAACAATAAATTAATAATTCACAAAAATGAGAGTTGCAAAATATTTTGTAACTCTCATTTTTTATACATCCTTCATGGATTATTTAATAAACCAATGATGTAATATTTTAAGTTATTGAAAAACAATCAAAAAAACAACGGATTTGTTTGGTTTGTTCAAAAAAAATATAGTAACTTAGCAGCATAGTTTCTTTTTTGTATTTTTATTCACTTATAAATCTTTATAGTCATGAAAAAACTGTTCTTTGTATGGGCGTTGATGGCGACATTTGTGTCTTATGTCGCTGCTGAAGCCATAATAGTAGGACACAGAGGCAGTTACTGGGGTGTGGAAAACACAAGTGCTGCATTTATTAAAGGTGTTACCGACGGAGGTTACAATTATTTGGAAACAGATGTAAAGGTAACGAAAGACAAACAATACGTATGTTGGCACGATGACAATTTGGATCGTGTAGGTCATACAGGTGTTACTATTGCCGGCAATACGTTGGCAACCTTGAAAACGAAACAATTAGCTTTTAGTGGCTTGTGAGCCAAAAGATATTGATGAGAAAAGTAATTATTGGACTACAAATGCATTGGTACGTTTGCAGCTAAAAGGTGCTGTGAAAACTATTTCACAAAATGATGTTACCACTGAATTTAATCGTCTTGGACAGGTTGTCAAAATTATTCGTCAGGGAATGAGTGATGTAATTTACACCTACAATTCTGATGGAGTTTTAATTAGCGATGGTAATTATACCTTTGAGTACACTAATTTTGGGAAATACATTCCTAATTTTCGTTTTCACATTAACGAGGCAGGTTTAACACCTAATTTAAGTGCGATGATTGGCGATGCAACCCGTACGGATTTTACATTTGTGGGCGACTCACTTTGGATGATAACTCAAAATACTAATTGTGCTAATGAGGTCTATAAAGATACAGTTAAAATATACTATGCCGACAAATATCCTACTAGTTATGTATTTAATTATGATGTGTCTAATGGAGAATTTATGCGTGCAACTTATCAGGCAAATGGTATGTTTGATGTTTATACTGAAGGTTTTTTTAGCGAAGGCTATTATAGCGAACGTATTTCTACTTATAAGAAAGATCCTAAATACATGTTGATTGAAAAGTATGAAATAAACGATACTACTTCTTTTTCAACTATGAATAGTGTTACTATTTTTACTTATAATGATAAAAAAGACCTTATACGAGAATCCGAATCAAGTGCCGATTCATATTTCATTATTGAGTATTATGATTATGTATACGATGAGCAAGGGAACTGGACTAGCCGAAAAAGTCATAATCAAAACAATAGTCCGGTGTGGGAAAATGAAGAGGTGGAAACACGTACAATTACTTACTTTGAATAAACAGAAATAGTGTTGGTGTCTGTTTCGGCTTACATTATTGAGGTAAGTTATCGAAATTTTTCTATAAAATCATTAATAATTACAATTTAAATTTATTCTATTATGAAAAAAACTTTTTTATTTGTAACATTTTTTGCTATTTGTTATGGAGCTTTTGCTCAATTGCCTTTTGGAACTTATGAACCAACTCCCTTACAATCCTCAAACAATCAAATAGAGAGTGATACAGAAATTATACGTGTCTCAGGATACGTAGAAGATTTTCAAAGTGTAAGAAAGGTATCTCTGAAAGTTGCGTTTAAAACAGACTTTTATGGTAATGAAAAAATTACTGTTCTTGAGTTACGTGAAAAGGAATCTGGTGTTTTTTCTGGAGGGGATAAATGGAAAACTGTAAATGTACCTGCATATTATTGTAAAGGTGATTGTAATTTTACATTTTACGCTAGGTATTTGGGTGGATATATATACTTTGATTACTAAATAATCCGTAATAAACTATATTATGATTAAATGTTGTTAATCTTGTATTTATATTGAAATCTGTTCAATTTTTTACAAATAATCAAGGAGTAAAATTCAATAAATATTTATTACAACAATAGCCACTATTTTTAGTGGCTATTGTTATTTTATTTTACACAAAAAGTACACCCGTACGGAATCGAACCGTAACCAAGGGAACCGGAATCCCTCATTCTATCCATTAAACTACGGGTGCATGGGACTAAAGCGAACTTCAGCCTC
>JAAYNE010000136.1 GCA_012521015.1 Clostridiaceae bacterium
GAAAACCTTTAGTCTCAGTGCTTTTGATATGGTGATCCACCGGGGGATCGAACCCCGGACCCCTTGATTAAAAGTCAAGTGCTCTACCTACTGAGCTAGTGGATCGTATGGCTGGGATGGCAGGATTCGAACCTACGAATGCGGGAGTCAAAGTCCCGTGCCTTACCGCTTGGCTACATCCCAGTATTTAGTTATCTGTCCTTTTTTAAAATGGGGTGGAATATGGGAATCGAACCCACGACCTCCAGAGCCACAATCTGGCACTCTAACCAACTGAGCTAATTCCACCATATTTGAACCATTTTAAAATGCCCTGTAAAAAGGCACATCACGAATTATATGTATGACAAAATCTTTTGTCAAGTTTTCGACATACATCAATTTTTTTTGTTAATTGCAAAGTTAAGTTCCAGTCTAAAGAAGAAGTAATAGAAATTAGCTTTATAGAGATTTTATATAGATTTTAGTCACCCTTAATTTAGACTTATGGTAGCTAAAAAGAGCATATCATGGCTAACAATCCTCAGTCTCTATCCCAGTGAAGCCTGCCCTGACCTGCCAATAAATTCTAAATCCAAAAGATGTCCTTTAAGTTTAACTCCGCCGCCAAATCCGGTTAACGACTTATCTTTACCTATAACACGATGACATGGAATGAGAATTCCCAAAGGATTGCTCCCACAAGCAGATCCAACCGCTCTGGCATAAGCATGTGCTTTATTTGGCTTATCCAACAGACGTTCAGCTACTTCCTCATAGGAAAAAACAGCACCATAAGGTATTTGACTTAGTATTTGCCATACTTTACGTTGAAATGCAGTACCGCTTTCAACAACATAAGGCAAATTGAATTCAATCAATTGACCTGCAAAATAATCTGTAAACTGCTGAATTATTTTTTCTTTAAGTTGGGGGGTAACTGGCTCTCTCTCTGATAGAATCTGCAAAATTTTATTTTCCGAATTGATTATACCGGTATCTGTCAATAATTCTTGTTTACTGAGAGCTTTTCGCAAATTTTTATCGGTCACAATTTGTTGCGGTTGAATAAATTGAACTTGAACAATTTTATTTGATTTAATAGATACAACTATATTGTGCTTATGAAATGGAAAAATAAGATAACTGACAGAGTCAAAATCAAATGCCGCAAATCGTTTAGTTTGAAAACGATTCGGATATACGGAATCGCCCAAAAAAATTGCCGGCTCACTGCCCACAACAGCTTTTCGACTACAGTCTGGTATTTGTAAAATGAGCTGTTCAAATTCAACCTTTAAGTCGAATAATGCAGTACCAACTTGATATAAAAATTTATCATTGATTAAGTTATCAGGGAGAAAAGGCAGATTAAGCAGAATTAAAGTACCTGTCAAAGTTCTAATATCCAAAAAAATTGATTCAACAAAAAGTAGTGCTGAAATCTGATTGCTATCAGAGCAAACAAGATATACTTCCGCTTGTTTCAGTTTGCGATATTGATTGATCATTTGACGCATATGAGTTTTATTGCGAAATAAATTAATACTCAGACCAATTTCATAGATTTGATCCGCATCAATATTGCGCCAAACTCTTAACTTTATCTCAGGCATCTTTTTCTCCATTTTAATTAACTTTTTTCTTTGATCAAATATCAATAAAATTCAGATTACGCTCGTTAATTTTCTCCAATAATTCTCCGATAGTATAAATAGCAAAATTGCAAATTGTTTTTCGGGTCTGTTAGCCAATCGGATTGATTAACAAGTTCCCATTCGCTATCCGTATCTAAATTCGGGAAATAACTGTCTGCCGGTAATTCTTGATTAATTCTCGTTACATGACATTCATTGCAAAATGGTAATAATAATTTGTAAATGCTTTCCCCGCCTACTACGATAAAATCATTATCTTGATAAGCATGCTTACTTTTCAATTCCTCAATTGTTTCTAACAATTTTTCCAATGAATCTGCCAAATACGCTCCGGCCATTTCCGGTTGGGGATTACGTGTCAAAATAATATTCGTCCTCTGAGGTAGTGGTTTGCCTTTCGGATAAGTTCGCATAGTTTTTGAGCCATATATAATAACTTTGCCAATAGTCATTGCTTTAAATCTTCGCAAATCTTGTGATATGTGAACTTGCAATGCACCTGCTTTGCCGATTCCCCAATTAGGATCAGTGTTGACAATTGCGATCATTGATTTACCTTTACCTTTACCTTTACTTTTATATTGCTACTGGAATTCGTTTTACTGCAGGACCATGTTGATAATTTTCAAATATAAAATCATCAACAGTAAATTTATAAAAATCCCTAATACTTTTATTCATTCTCAGGATTGGTGCAGAATAAGGTTTTTGAGCTATTACTTCCTCAACAATCGGGAAATGTCTGTCATAAATATGGGCATCAGAAATTACATGGATGAACTCACCTGCTTCAAAGCCACTTACTTGTGCAAACATATGGACCAATATTGAATATTGAACCACATTCCAATTATTCGCAACTAACATATCTTGTGATCTTTGATTGAGAATTGCATTGAGCTTATTGCCCGTAACATTAAAAGTCATGCTATAAGCACAGGGATATAGGGCCATGTCATGCAAGTCATCAAAATTATACATTGAGGTCAAAATGCGACGTGAAGAGGGATTATTTTTCAAATCGAATAAAACACGGTCAACTTGATCAAACATACCTTCTTTGTATTGATGTTTGACTTGCATCTGGTAGCCATAGGCTTTGCCTATTGTATTATCTTCACGTGCCCATTGATTCCAGATCTTACTGTTTAGATCATTGATATTATTAGATTTTTTTTGCCAAATCCACAAGATCTCATCAATCGCAGCTTGATAGTTAATCGGTCTTAGAGTCAATAGGGGAAATTCCTGACTTAAATCATAACGATTAATAATGCCAAAAGCTTTTTTGGTATATGCCGGAGTACCATCCTCCCAATGAGGTCTTACTTCTTCACCGGTTTGATCAAAACCGTGATTTAAAATCATACGACAATTTTCAACAAATAATTTATCCGCAACACCCATTGTTTTTCAACTCCATATTCATTTCATATTTAAATTATTTTAGCATTGTAATCTATTTTTGACAAAATATGTGACATAAACTGATTATCATTTGGATTTCTTTAAATAACTTGCACACTATTTAAGGTTGTACTTATAAATGGTTGAATGGCCTTGAAAAGTGTGCGTGTCCAACCCAGAAAACCGGAGTTTAGCATAGTTCTTGCACACTATTTAAGGTTGTACCAATAAATGCCTGAATAACCTTGAAAAGTGTGCGTGTCCAATGGTTAACTCAGACAAGCTCTGAAATACTAATTTATAAGCGATTTAATTGACAAATCAATTGACAACAATCTGGTCTTTTATTTTAGCGAAGCCTGCTTCTTTAATTCCGGGTACCGACATTATATCTTCAATTACCTGAAAATCTCCGTTTTGTTCTCTAAAATCCAAAATAGCTTGAGCCTTGACCGGACCGATTCCGGTTAAAGTTTGCAATAAATCAAAATCCGCCGTATTGAGATCTATTTTATGCGATTTTTCTATTACGGATTTATTATCAAAAAATTCTGTTTTAGAATTAAAATTCATTTCATACCGTAATACATCTTGCTCTATTTCCTTTGTATTAGGAATGTATATTTTTGTGTTAGGTTGAATCGGTTCAGCAAGATTAGTCAATAGTAAATCGGCATCAGCTTCTAAGCCGCCTGAAAGCTCTATAACATCCTGAATAATCATTCCGTTTTTCACTTGATAAACTCCCGGATGCTTAACAGCTCCCATTATATGAACCGGAAATGTTAAAGAATCAGAATCCGGATTGTTTGTTGTTAATTGTTCAGATTGTAGCGATTCTATTGAATCTTGCTCAGAAATGGCTTTCTGTTTAACAACCGTTTTGTTCTTGTTCCGCCTATTTGCAGCATCAATTTTCAAATTGTCTTTTTTGAATGAATCATGTTCTGACAAGTCATTTTCTAAAGAGTTCCATTCGAGATCATTCAAAGGTGTTGATTTTAGCTTAGGTTGAGCAATAAATTTATAAAAGCCGAATAGAAGTACCAGGCAAATAACAAAAATAAGTGTTTTTATTTTGCGTTGACGGTTCATAAGTCACCTCCACTGTAATCTATTGGGTCTGTTAACTTAAAAATTAAAAAGAGAGTGAAAAATCTCTTTCCCATCTTTATTTTATGGAAGCTAGAATAAATTCAGTTTAAACCATCTGCAAATTAAAATTGCCTGTTTTATTTGTAAACACTGATAAAAAATAGTGAAATGCGTATTAATTTTCATCAACCGCATCTAATGACAAAGGACCATGCCAAAGTTTTTCTAATTGATAAAATTCACGCTCCTCGTGATAAAAAATATGCACAACAATATCACGATAATCCAAAACATTCCAGAGATTGCCGGAATCATTTTCTACACGATGTGGTTTTATACCATGCTTTTCAGATACCTCAAACAGCACGTCCTCCACCAAAGCTTTAACTTGAGTATTTGAACTACCGCTAGCGATAATAAAATATTCGGCAAGCATCGTTTTTTCTGCTACTTGAATTGTTTCAATATCCAAGGCTTTTTTGTTCTCCAGAACTGCAACAATATCATCTTTTAAACGTTCAATATTCAATTCGACCTCCTTTTAATTACTGTCAAGGTATTTTGTAGCGGCTTTGGTTGCCGGATGCCCTTTCTTTGATTGTCGCCTTAACGCTAATCTAACCTCTTTTAAACATAGTTTCATCGCAGAAGTTAAATCTGTTTCTGCTACTTCTCGAATATCCTCCAAATTTGCAAAAGGTCTGCCATATTCCAATTTATCAGCGAGATAAATGATTTGATCCAATTTTGTCATGTTCCTTCTTGATGTCGTATGAAAAATCAATGCATCAAGAATTTCTCGATCAGTAACGCCTAAATAACGATGGATATACCAAGCACCGGCAGGACCGTGAGCAATGTTTTTATTGAGTGGACTCAATTTGCCCGTTTTTTTTGCAAAACGATATTGTTTTTCAATCTTCATTGATTTTGCAATATCATGTAGAATCCCGGTTACTGCTGCTTTCATTAAATCATAATTGTGTCTCGTAGCAAGATGAACTGAATATTGCATGACATTCAAAGAATGATTAAGTCTGGAACGAGATACATTTTTTCTCACTTCTTTTTCATATACAGCAAGTTGAATTAATTGTTCCCGATTCAATTGTGCCATTTCATCATGAAAAACATATATTTTATTATTTTTAATGTATCTGCAGACTGCAGGCGGTAATTTGTTATTTTGTTTTTTGTCTTTCTTCAATTTTTTACGTAATTGGGTTGATGAAATGTCAGTCTCTTCAATTTGAAAAAATTCAATATTGGCTTGATATTTACTTCTTAAATACTCAGCTCTTTCATTCATATGTTTAAAATTATCAGATCCTCGACGACAAATCAATAACTTGGCTTTCCTCATAATTTGTTCCGGTTCATACCAATTTTCAATTGTATCTAAAGCGTCTGAACCGTAAACTAAAGATATTTTAACTTTTACATTTTGCAAGTTTTTCAGACTTGTAGCATCTGTTTTATACTTAGTTTTTTCACCTCTAGGAACTCTTTGTTTGCTTAATTTCTTTAATTCCTCATTGATATAATCGTTATAGATTTTTTGTTTATAAAAATCTATTGTATCAACAGTATACGAATATTGCCCCGGACGATTAATTTCATAATCACTCAGAGTTAATCCCGGTAAATCCTTAATGCCTAATCTTGTCATTTCATAACGATAACCGGAAGGAGTCATATATTTGTCTTTATGTGGTGCTAAACCTAAAGGCATAACAATAATCTGATCGAATTTATTTAACTTGAGTAAGCCCTCTAGAACCTTTTTATGTCCATTGTGGAACGGATCAAATGATCCACCGTAAATTGCTATTTTTATCTTATTAGCCAAGTAACGTTTAACCTCTTTTCGTAAATATCGTCTTGATAAATAATCAATGCTTGAAGTGTCTTGCACCCGTAAATATCATCGGAAGATTATTTTGATTGCAAAAATCAATCGAATCCTGATCTCTTAGCGAGCCTCCGGGCTGAATAATCCCTTTCACACCCGCTTTATATGCAGCCTCTACCGTATCCGCAAACGGGAAAAAGGCATCCGAACCCATGATTGAACCTTGAGCTAGATCTCCGGCTTGTTTAATCGCAATATTGGCTGAAGTTATACGATTCGGCTGACCCGGACCGATTCCGACAGTCTGTTCATTTTTAACTAAAACTATGGCATTTGATTTTACATGCTTTACCACTTTCATTGCAAAATAATAATCCTGCAAATCAGCTTGCTCCGGTTTAGCATTTGTCACTACTTGATGTTCTTCACTTTCAATCGATTTTTGATCATAGTCTTGTAACAAAATACCGCCATATATTTCTTTCACCATTTGCGTTCCCACCGGATATGGTTCCGCTAAGCCCGGTAATTCCAACAAACGAAGATTTTTCTTGTTCATTAAAATTGCAAGTGCATCCGGTTCAAACCCGGGCGCTAAAATAACTTCTAAAAATATTTTTGTCATCTTTTCCGCTTCAATTTTGGTTACCGGTCTATTTTGTACAATGATCCCTCCAAATATTGATACGGGATCGGCTTGATAAGCTTTCTGCCAAGCTTCTTCAATCGAGTCGGCCGACGCAATACCACAAGGATTGCTATGCTTAACTGCAACAACTGTCGGTCGGGAAAATTCTTTGACTATCGACATGGCCGCATCTGTATCCGCATAATTATTATAGGAAAGTTCTTTGCCATGTAATTGCTTTGCCACAGCTAAACTATTCTCAACCGGAATTGCTTTACTGTATAAGGTTGCTTTTTGTGCAGGATTTTCACCATATCTTAAATCGGCAACTTTACGATAAGACAAAGTTAAATTCAAATTGTCGCTAATTGATTCTGATTCTTGTGATTCGAGTTTACTTTTAAGATATTCGGCTATCAAATTATCATAAAAGGCAGTTTGGGCAAAAACTTTAGCTGCTAAGCGCAATTTGCTTTCAGTTGAAACTTCACCGTGAGTTGCCAGCTCAGAAATTATAGCTTGGTAATCGGTAACATCAGACAGCACTACTACCGAATTATAATTTTTAGCGGCAGACCTTAACATTGCAGGTCCGCCAATATCTATTTGTTCAATGCAGCTAGCCAGATTGTCACCTTGCTTAAGCATTGTTTCTTCAAAAGGATACAAATTGACAACAACCAGATCAATCATTGGAATTTCAAGTTCCAAGGCTGATTGCATATGAGATTCCAGATCTCTACGAGCTAATAAACCACCATGAATTTTCGGATGCAGGGTTTTCACTCTACCATCAAAGCATTCGGGGAATCCGGTAATATCCTCTACAGCAGTAACAGCTAAATTATGATCTTGTAAAAATTTTGCTGTACCGCCGGTTGAAATGATTTCATAATTTAATTTAAGCAAATTTCGTGCTAAATCTGCCAGACCGGTTTTATCCGATACACTGATTAATGCTCTTTTTTTTGTCACTTTAATCTCCTTTTATCAGCTTCCTCGATTAGATGTCTTTTGGCTTATTCATTTTAATACATATCCGGAAATATCCATTTGGCTTATTCTATTGAATTTTATTTAGTTTGTTCAATTAAATATGCATTGATAAATCCGTCAAGATCACCATCCATTACCGCTCCGACATCGCCCATTTCATAATCGGTACGATGATCCTTGACTTTCGTATATGGCATAAACACATATGAGCGAATTTGACTTCCCCAGCCAATTTCCAATTGATCGCCTTTTAAATCTTCTATTCTTTCTATTTGCGCTTGTAGAGCTAAAGTGAAAAGCTTTGACTTTAACATATTCATTGCAGTGTCTCTATTTTGTTTCTGCGAGCGTTCAGATTGACAAGATACTACAACACCTGTCGGTAAATGCGTAATTCTTACCGCAGATGAAGTTTTGTTAACATGTTGACCACCTGCACCGGACGCCCTGTAATAATCTATTCTTAAATCATCCGGATCTATGTTGACTTCAATTGAATCATCCAATTCCGGAATAACCTCGACCGATGCAAAGGACGTGTGTCTTCTACCGGAAGAATCGAACGGAGATACTCTGACCAAACGATGTACACCTGCTTCTGATTTTAAATAACCGTATGCATTTTCACCGGAAACTCTAAAACTGACATTTTTAATACCGGCTTCATCACCATCTAAATAATCCAAAATCTCCAAACCGTAATCATGTTGTTCGGCCCAACGCGAATACATACGAAAGAGCATTTGAGTCCAATCCTGAGCTTCCGTACCACCTGCACCAGGATGTAAAGTCAATAACGCATTAAAATCATCATACTTTCCTTTAAATAAGGTTTCCATTTTCAATTGAGCAAATTGCTGCTTATATCGTTCATAACCTTGTTCAATTTCTTCTTTTACGGATTTGTCTTCTTCTAAAATTCCCAGCTCACATAATATCTGTAAGTTTTCCAAAGTTTCTGCTGTAACATTAAATCTATTTTGTTTCTTTTTTAAAACTGTAATTTCTTGTTGAATTTTCTGAGCACGATCAACATCATCCCAAAATCCGGGTTCAGAAGAATGTAATTCTAGATCCGATATACGCATATTCGCTTCATCCAAATGCAATGATTGACGTAATAATTCCAGTGGTTCATTTTCTTTTGCTAATTCTTGTTGTAATTGCTCTAGTTCAACCATAAAATCTCCAATTAGTTAAATTAAACCATATATGGTTGGCGTAATGCCAGGATTTGATAGAACAAACCCAGTAATCTTGCCGTCGAAAATACGCGAATCGCATAAATAACTGCTTCAATGATCAGAAAACTATAATGAAGATCTACCAACATTAGTTCGCATAAACTGACAACAAAGTTCAAAATAATATTTTGCACGACAAAACTGACAAACATCGTCAATTTCGCCCCTTTGGTCTGGCTATAACTCAGTTCCATAGAGCGTACTAATTTATTTTGTGTATACATGTAATTTAGAGGAGTAAATAACAAAATAAATAAGACCACGAAAAATGGAATCATCAACAAGGTTGAAGAAATTAGGAGCACTAAAAGTAATAAAAGAATCAACACCAGCATACTCGGAATAAATCGCAATAAATCTTTTAAAGCAGTTCTGACATAAGGCAACTTTTGTTTTGTCTTATCATGCTCAGTGGCAAAACGTTTGAAGTCGGAAGGAAAGAATGTTTTTTTAACATATTCAGTCAATTGACTAAGATCTTGTACTCCGGCATCTTGACCAACAAGTTTGACTGGAATCATAAAAATATCTTTTGACCCTAAATGGATTCGATCTGTCCTTTGTGATTCGTTTTCCAAAATAAAGATTTCGGCATAGATCAAACCGATACAAATTGCCAAAAATGTTCCGATACAATATAAACCGATAATGATCAGATTGCCGGTTGTCGGTAAAACTATATTTCCGGTCTCTAAAAATTCGCCGCTCAAATAATATGACACAAATACAAAATTACGATCACCAATTGGTAACATTGTAACGACAGCTCTGATCATTATCATCAAAATCAACCACAGCTTAATTGCTTTATCTGATTTTAATTTATAAAACTTAAATGACTCAATAATTATCTTAAAATTCATTAAATAACCTTTTACTAAGCAACTAATTTTAGATTAACACAGTGCATACTGATTGTCACATAAAAATCAATTAAATTAAATTTTATTTCACCTGATTATTTGCCTTAAAAATATTATTAATAAAATAAATATCAGCTACGAATTGCATTATGATTAACTTGAATAATTCCGTTAATTTTTTGCAAACCTTGAATTATTTTACCGGCTCTGGATTTTGCTAAGTTACGACAAATTATTTGAATAGTACCCCTCCCCTTAGTTACCGGAGACTGTTGAATACTGATGATTTTTGCAGAATTATCGTTAAAAATCAGCAATACGTCAAGCGGAGAAACCAAGTCTACTTCGCTGATAATATTAAAAATATCCACTGAATCTAAATCCGAACCTTGATAAGAATAAACTGATTTATGATATTTATAATAAGCGCTGCGGGAAATCCCGACTTCTTTTACTGCTTGATTAATTGACGGATAGACTTTTTTACGGATACCGTCTTTAACTGCAATCACTTTGCGAAAAACCTCAGGACAAGCATTTTTCTCAATTAAATAAAATTTTTCTCGGTTTTTATTAATCATAGTTCTCCTGAATATTGTTCCCGTAAGAAGTCATTAAATTTTGCAAAAGCCAATGCACGATGACTGATCATATTCTTCAGCTGCGGATCCATTTCCGCTGTTGTCATTTGATATTCAGGCATATAAAATACGGGATCGTAACCAAAACCATGCTCGCCACGCATTTCAGGAATAATCTTGCCTCTACACTCACCTGAAAAAAGATATTCTCTTCCCTGTTGATTTACAAATGCCAATGCACAATGAAAAGCTGCCGTCCATTGATTTTGCGGATAATCAGTAAGCAATTTCCAGATATTTTGTATCTTGTCAGGATATGAAGCATGTTCTCCGGCAAATCGTGCAGAATAAATTCCCGGATATCCATCTAATAAATCTATTGAAAGACCTGAATCATCCGCCAAAACCAAACCGCCAAGTTGAGCATGAGCAAGACGGGCTTTAATTAAAGCATTTTCCGAATAAGATGTTCCGGTTTCCTCTGCGTTCGTATTAATACCTAGTTCCGATAAAGAGCGCAGCCTTACACCAGGCAATTTGAGCATTTCCGATATTTCTTTTACTTTATCATTATTATGTGTTGCTAAAATAATTTCCATTATCGAATCATAGCATAAAACTAAAAAAAATAATCACATTTGTTGCTAATTTCAGATAAAATATGTTTTGAAATATATTTTCACAAAAAAATAACCCCGCTTATTCTATTTTAGTTGCGTATACTATAAATGAGGAAAGAATGATGCAAAATGAACATGAAATTGTCCAACAAGTTTATGCTGCTAAGGAAGATAATTTTGTTGCCGACGATTTTATCGAAAGCTACAAGCCTTTTATAAAAGCAGAAACAGCTAAATTTTTGAAAAGACCTATCAGTGAGCAAGATGATGAATTGAGCATTGCTATGATTGCTTTCTATGAAGCAATTAATCAATACTCTCACCTCAAAGGATCTTTTCTTAGCTTTGCCTCGCGTATGATTAGAAATCGGCTTATTGATTATTGGCGCAGAATAAAGCGTCACACCGGATTGGTTGAACTGGATGCTCCGATTGTTGATGATGAAGAAACCGCTTTAATTGATACAATGCCGGAAGTAAAGAATAAAACTGAAGAATTAATCAATCGTGAAGCTACCGTATCTGAAATACGGGAATTGGCACAACAAATGTCTGAATTTAACGTTTCTCTTTCCGATGTGGCAGATAATAATCCACGCCAAAAAAGAACATTGATTGCTTGTCAAAAAGCTGCTGATACTGCAATTAAAGATGAAAAAACGATGACGCAGTTCTTCAAAAACAGAAAATTACCGATCACTAGAATTGCCGAATTGAGTCAAGTCGCTAAGAAAACCCTAGAAAGACATCGCGATTATATCATTGCTTTATTGATTATATATAGTAACGGTTATGATTTGATTCGCAATCATCTTGCTCAAGTAAAAATCGTGAAAGGAGAACGCTAAAATGAAATATATTGTGATCGAACAATGTAAAACCTACTCCGTTCTACTTAGTGAGAATGGTCAATTCTATAAAGCTGCCAATCTGAATTATGAGCTAGGTGAAACTGTTGAGAATCCGGTTTTGATGAAAAATAAGCTATCTTCAAGTTTAGATCTCAAATGGTATAAATTTAAGAATAATTTACGTTATTCAAAAATGCGATCAGTTTTGGTAAGTTTAGCTTTAGTTTTGATACTTGTAGTCGGGATTTTTGGTGGTCTTTATTATCGAGAAAATTTCCTTTTAACAAAATCTTCAATTATTATGCAAATTAATCCTAAAGTGGAACTTGATCTAAATGCAAAAGGCTCGGTCATAAAATTAAAGGGATTAAATTCGGACGGTGAAATATTGCTGGAAAACTATAAATTAATAAGTAAAGATAAAGTTGAAGTTACCAATGATTTAATCAAAAGAGCACAAAATATGAATTTTCTTCAAGCAGGTGGTAAAGTAACTCTAGGAATTAATGCAAAAGATGAACAAACTTTTGTAGAATTGGGAATTGAGTTACGCGAAAAAGTAACTCCGAATAATATCGTCATTGAGATCGTAAGAGCTGAAAACCTAGAAGAATCAAATTATTCAACTATTCCGGAAAATTTTAAAACCGAATTTACTATTAAGCAAAAATCTACTGAACAAACAACATCAACCGAGGTTACAACTCCAAGTAAAACAATAACAACAATAACAACTACTACTACTGAAATCGCAACTACAACTAATACTGTAACTACTAACAAACCGACAGTAACTGCTACTACTCCTACAGTAACTACTAACAAACCGACCGTAACTGCTACTACTCCTACTGCAACTACTAACAAACCGACCGTAACTGTTACTACTCCTACAGTCATTCAGTCTACAACAAGTCATGCTGACTCAAATTACGGCGATTCCAGTTATGGTGATATTGATGATACCGATGATGTCAACGAGATTGATCAAAGTGATAATAATTCAGACAGTGACTCTCTATACGAAGATGATGATTAACTTATAGGCGTAAAATATCACAAACAGTGAAAGATGCTCTGCGAATTGTATCCAACTCAAATGGCGAAGAAAAGCCGCTAATCAGAAGTCTTTTCACAAAGGGTAAATCTGTATTCGAGGTTAACAGTTTATTCAATTTGGTTTCCAATTTATTACGTTTATCCCGATGAGGTCTTTCCGCCAGTAACACAATTAAAGCCAAGGTACGATTTAGTGAGCTGAAAGGTTTATCAAATATTCGCTGAACTAATTGCCAAGAATTCCCTTCAGAAAAATAACCGTCAGCTCCATAATCATAATTAATATTCAAATTTTGTTCAATTTGTTTCCATAAATTTGCAAAATTAATATCGGTATCGGGCTTAGCTGAATAAACCGTTGATTCGAAAGTATCAATAGCGATTGCTTTGGGGATTTTCAGAAGTTCATAACTCAAACTTAAATCATTAAACAATTCCACATTTTCACCGGTAAACAATTCTGTTTTACGAGAACTCAAAAAAACCATCGCCAAACCTGAAATTTTGCGAACTAAATCGGATTGCTCATAACCAGCAATTCCTTTGAAATTGATCATGGCACTCAGATCAGCCAAGGCTTTGCCTATGCTGTAAAAATCATCTTCTAAGATAAAAGCCGGACGTGAAAAAGATAATGCTAAATAAACTGAATTCCATTTCGGCAATAAAGTAACATCACGCTCTAATTCTCTACGTAAACGCGGTTCGGACGTCCAAAATTCACCGTTAATCAAATTATTAACATATGACCCTTCATCACCGATAATTTGACGAATTATGTCGGCAAATACATTTTTAATTGATATGTTTTTATTAATCAAATCAAATCGACCCTCAGGTAATAATTGCAGATGATCATAATATAAACAATTTTTTTGATGTAAGCGCTGATTGCGCAAAGATATTATCTCCTCAATTAGTGGCAAAAAATATTCATGCAAATATTTTTTGAATAACACCAATTGCTTTCTTGTATAGCCATATCCCTTATTTTTTGATGTAACAAAATCAAAATATGTTTGACTACTCTGTGCAGCTTGTTGTTTGCGATTAATAACTAATTCATGAAATTCCCGTTCGCGTTCTTCTACAAATGCAAGTAATTTTTGACTGAATTTGTGATAAATTTGTACTCTGGAGTTGGCATTTGCCAATCTCAGCCAGTTGTTTAATTCTTCTACATAAATTTTATATTTATTTGGATTCTGGCGATCTAAATACAAAAGATTCCCGGGCTCAACAGTTTCGATATTAATTGATATACTTTTGATAAAATTGCGATTTGAATTGATCAACTTGTATTCTTGATCAAGCAATTCTTTATCAACTTTAGCCTCTGTTAAGGCTATTCTACGTGCTGCGTTAATGATCGAAGCATGTGTCAAAGCGTCATCTTCAAATCTTAGATTCAGATCTGCAATACAAGAGAATACTTGATTATAATAAATCTGTATTTTTGAAATGCTTTCTGATAATGTATTAAATTCTTCAATATAACCAGCCGTATCTTCTCCGGTATAACGCAAAATTGAACATAAATTATACATTGAGATGAAATTTAGGTATTCTTCAGAAAACAGGTCAAAAAGCAATTTAATTTTTTTATAATTTGGTACAAATTTTTTCAATTGTCTAAGTAATTCTCGACAAACACGTGAAATCTGACTTAAATCAGGTCTGATGTATTTTAAATCTGAAAAATTATCCGCCATTGAACTACATCCGTTCTACCGGATCAATTCCTGCCAGTTTTAAACCGTTTTTGATGACCACACTAACAGCAAAAACCAATGCCAATCTGGCTTGACGCAATACTGTATCTTCAGTTCTTAAAATAGGTGTATTGTGATAAAAACGATTGAAATTGCGAGCTAATTGGGAAATCTTACGCAACATGATGCTGGGTTCAAACTCTTCTGCTGCATGGATTAAAGCTTCCGGATATTGATACATGTTTTTAACCAGTCCGAATTCTTCTGTTTCAGTCAACAAGCTAAAATCGAAATAATTTTGCTCAGCACTGGAAAAATCCGCTTTTTGCAAAATGCTTTTTGCTCTGGCATACGTATACATCAAATAGGGAGCTGTATCACCTTCAAAATCAAGCATTTCATCCCAATCAAATAAGATATCGCGTTCACGACCGTTTTTTAGATAGGTATATTTTACGGCTGCCAAACCAACTGTTTCAGCAGTTTGCTCAATTTCAGCCTGACTCATATCAGGATTGTTTTTTGCAATAATATCTTTTGTTTTAGCTACACTTTGATCTAAAAGTTCTTCCAACAAAATAACGTTACCTTTTCTCGTTGAAAAATCGCCATCTTTAAATTTTACAGAACCGAAACCGACATGAATATTCTGATCGGCTTTAGCAAATCCGGCTTTTTTCAAGACTGCAAAAACTTGTTGGAAATGATTGGTTTGCGGCAGGCCTACCACATAAATATTTTTATAATAATCATAAGTCCGATTTCGATAAAGAATAGCAGCGATATCACGTGAAGCGTAAATTGTGGTACCGTCAGATTTCAGGATAATACATGGGTTCAAATCAAATTCTTCTAAATCTACAATTTGAGCACCTTCGCTCTCTTCTAACAGACCTTTGGTTTCCAACATTTCTACAACTTCAGGAATTAAATCAGAATAAAAACTTTCTCCGTTATAATTATCAAAATCAATTCCCATTCTTTTATAAAGACGATTAAATTCAAGCAGACTATAATCTCTGAATTTTTGCCATAATTCAACTTCTGCCGGCTCTTTATTTTCAAGACGTTTGAATGCTTCACGTGCTTGATCTTCCAATTCCGGTTGCTTCTCAAGCACGGAATGAAATTTGACATACACTCTGGTTAATTCAGCAATCGGCTCTTTTGCCAATGCAACATCATTCCCCCACAAACGCCATGCAATAATCAGTTTACCAAATTGAGTACCATAATCACCGAGGTGGTTCATTCGAATCACATTGAAACCCAATGCAGAAAAAATATTGGCAATAGCTTGACCTAAAATAGTTGTATAGGCATGCCCGACATGAAAAGGTTTGGCAATATTCGGTGAAGAATATTCGACAATTACATTTCTTTGTTGCCCTATTTGTGATTCACCATAAGAGTTCAATTCTGATAGTATGGTTTTTAAAACTACCGATGCATAATAACCCCGCTCTAGATAAAAATTCAAATACGGTCCGACTGCTTTGGTTTTTTTCAGCCATTGCGGAGAATTCTGATTTAAATCTTCACTGATCTCGGATGCAATTTGTGCCGGATTTTTCTTTAATTCTTTTGCTAAGCGAAAACAAGGGAATGCATAATCTCCCATATCTTCTTGAGGTGGTATTTCAATCAGAGTCGAGATTACATCAATCTCAAGCTCCGTTCGATTTGCAATAATTTCTGCAACTGCTAAACGAAAATCAAACATTAAACCTCCCATAAAGGACTTGAATAGATACCGGAATCTACTAATTTTTGGATTTCTTGTTCTACTTGTGGTTTATCCTCTTTATACGTAACACCGTGCCATTGATCATGACTGGTTTTTACAGCAACTTCAACTGTATCATCTGCAATTAATTCTGCAATTGATGTCGGCAATAAAAATTCAGCTTTTAATGGATTCTCAACCAAAGCTTGATCTAAAAACGCCGGAAATTGAGTTTTTAAATAATCAATTAATGAAAGATCAAATCCCCAAAAGTTCATCGAAACCGTACTCTCCCGTGGTAATTCTTCCCAAGTCAGACCATCATCCTCCGTCATAAAAGCTCGATTATCACGTTCAACAATCTTGGTTCGTTCAACAATATGAATCAACTTATTGTTCGAATCTACTTTACAAATTCCTCTTGCAACGTGACCGTATTTGCTCAAAGTCTTCATTAATTTATAGCCGACCATTAAATATTGCGGCTTTGATCCGGTTGGCTTTCCTTCAATTTCGACTAAAAAATCATAAACAATTTGGAATGCTTCACGCCCATAATAATCATCGGCATTTATTACACAAAACGGAGCATCAATTATATCACGAGCTGCTAGTAAAGCATGTGAGGTACCCCACGGTTTTATTCTTTCTTCAGGATTGTAATAACCGTCCGATAAATCATTAATATCTTGAAATGCATATTGAACCGAATAGTATTTTGCAATTCTCTTGCCAATTATCTCATCAAACTCTTGTTCGATTTCTTCTTTTATAATAAAAATAACTCTGCGAAAACCGGCTTTATAAGCATCATATAGGGAATAATCCATGATTATCTCACCACTAGGTCCGATCGGTTCAATTTGTTTGAGTCCGCCGTAACGCGATCCCATACCTGCTGCTAAAATAACTAGAATAGGTTGCTTTGACATATTTGTCCTCCAAGTCAAATCATTTGTCTTTTCAGTTTTTTAATAATTCTCCGGTGCCGATAATGGTTCGTAGTGATTGAAATTGATCGGTCTTTGGCGAATTTCTTCAGCTGCTTGCAAAGCTGATTGCATCAGAGCAATTTGTGAGTCCACCCGCTCATCAACAGGAGTTTGATCTCTAAATCTAACATATGAGCCATCTCCTTGCATGATTCTCGCACGATCCGTATCCAACATTTGATAAATCAGAACTTCTAAAACACGTTCACGACACAGTTCATCTTCAATCGGGAATAAAATTTCAACACGTCGATCCAAATTGCGTGGCATCCAATCCGCACTGGAAAGGAAAATGTCTTCACGTCCATCGTTATAATAATAAAAGATTCTACTATGTTCCAAAAATCTGCCTACCAGACTGCGCACTTCGATATTCTCTGATAAACCTTTAACACCGGCTTTCAAGCCGCAGATTCCCCGCACAATCAGGCAGATCTTAACTCCAGCTTGAGAAGCCGAATATAGTGCTTCTATAATCTCAGAATCAATCAAAGAATTTATTTTTGCAACGATTACAGCTCGATGCCCCGCCTCAGCATGCTTTTGTTCTTGTTTAATTCTAGCAAGAGTTTCCTTACGCAACCAACGCGGTGCAGGAATGATTTTACGCCACCCCATAGGTATTGAATAGCCGGAAATCATATTAAAGAAATCCGTCGCGTCCTGACCGATTTGTTCGGACGCTGTCCAAAGACCAAAATCCGTATAGATTCTCGCTGTTATATCATTATAGTTTCCGGTACCCAGATGAACATAACGTTTGATGCCGGACTCTTCTCGTCTTACAATTAAAGTAATTTTACTATGAGTTTTCAGTCCTCTTAGACCGTAGATTACATGACAGCCGGCTCTTTCCAAACGTCTTGCCCAATGAATATTACTTTCTTCATCAAACCTGGCTTTTAATTCAAGTAAAACCATGACATGCTTACCATTCTCTGCAGCATCCGCCAAAGCTTTAACAATCGGTGAATTTCCACTGACTCTGTATAGTGTTTGCTTAATAGCCAATACATCAGGATCCTGTGCTGCTTGCTGGATAACTCTGATTGTCGGATCAAAAGATTCAAAAGGATGATGTAGAATCAGATCGTTGTCCTTAATTATCTCGAAACAGTCCGGATCTCGCTCGGTACCGAAAGCCGGTGTCATTTGACCGTTAAATTTTTTGTAGCGTAAATTAGAATCAGGATATAAATCTCTAATTTCATCAACAAATTTTAAATCAATTGGACCTTTTATCCTAAAAACAGCTTGGTCTGAAACATCCATCAATGTTTGCAGAGTATTAAGAATTTTTTTGCCGGCGTCTCTTTCGATTTCAAGGCGAATAATACTGCCACGTTCACGCTTCCACAAAATTCCTTCCATTTCAATCATCAAATCGGAAATTTCTTCATCATCCAATTCATAATCTGCGTTTCGCATCACTCTGAAGCAAGCCGTTGATTCGATTTCTTGATTATAGAAAAGCTGGTTAAGGAACTCCGCAATTACCGCCTCTATTAAAACAAAACGTTTTTCTTCACCCGGTAATTTAATTAATCTAGGCAGAATTGACGGTACTTCAACAATCGCAAAAAAAGTTGACTCTAAAGTATCGACTTTTTCTTCATAAGTTTCAAAGGTAACAAATAGGTTCAAATTTTGATTTGGAATTAAAGGAAAAGGTCGACCTGCATCAACCGCTAGAGGAGTTAAAACCGGATAAATATTGTTTTCATAATATTTTGCCAAATAATCATATTCCATTTCCGTTATTTCATCTATGGTCAAATAATTAATGTTTTCAGCTTGTAATGCCGGCATAATTTGTTTATTAAAGGTTTTATATTGATCCTTATAAAACTCATGACAACGAGCCATTAATGCTTCCAATTGTTCCGAAGGCGTCATATTCGCCGGATCTTTTTTTTCTGAACCGGCTTCAATCAAGTTATATAGAGAAGCAACTCTGACCATAAAATGCTCATCCAAATTTGAACATGTTATTGCCAAAAAGTTAAGCCGTTCATAAAGAGGATTGGTTGAGTCTTGCGCTTCTTCCAACACCCTTTGATTAAATTCCATCCAACTCAATTCCCGATTAATTATGCGTTCACCTTCTAAATCCGGATATTCCTTTTTACCGGAAAATTTTTGATCGATGATTTCATTAATTGTTGGCAACATCCTTTACTCCTTGAATTGCTTTTCGTTAATTTTTATTAGTTTCAGGTACTATTGATAATCTTAATTCTATACCGAAAATTTCTTGAAAATACCTAGCAGTCTTTTGAAAACTCCACGATTCTAAGGTTAAATCCTGATTTGATTCAAGGATAACCTTAATATGCCGCTTTCTAACTTCTGTTGTGATTTTTTTAACTTTACTTTTATGTCCTGTATCTAAAGCATTTGCCATGCTGAGTAATACTGCTAATTTAACAAAGTTTAATTGCTCTTCGGAAGTTAGAAGGATTTCTTCATAGTTCAAAGTGAAAAAGTCATCTGAATGATGTTTGACCAATAGAGCGATTAATTCCACTTCCTGATTCGTTAAGCCAATCAAATCTGAAGATTTAATCATTTCATAAGCTATTTCTCCATCTTGTTTTACTGTGAAGAATTTGCCTATATTATGTAGAATAGCCGCCACTCTTAAGATAAAGCGATGCTGTCTGTCCAGTCCGTGTTGTGCCTGAAACTGATCAAATAATTGCATTGCAAGTTTTTCAACTTGCTCTATATGTTTCAAATTTGTATGATGTCTTTTTGCAATTTGTCTAGCAAAACTTAAAGTATCATTGAGCGGTCTTAGATCTTTTTCTATCAAATTTAATTGTTCAGCCTTCTTGGCAATTAAACCGTCAGCCAAAATAACATCAGGCAAGATAACCCGATCTAATCCCGTAAACTCAAACATTTCTTTGATCACCATGGAAACAGGTAATAAAAGAGTGGCTTGTTCTTGGTTAATGTCAAATATGCGAATCAATTCAAAACTGGAATTATGAATTATGATATCAAATAATTCTTCGAATTTTTCAACTGAAAGCTCAGCAGTTCCAATCAAAGGTATCTCGGCTAAATATCTCCAGATATCTAAATCATTACCAACTAAAATAAAGTTTTTATAATCTGTCTTTTTAGGAACAAAAGAACGATAATAGTCCAAATCTCCGGAAATATATTCTCGCATCAAAGCAATAAAATCCGCTGTATGTTTTTCCAAATTTGAAAGCCTGTCACGCACGCGCAAAGAACCTAATAATATATTTTGGGTAAAGGTTAATTCTTGTTTATCAAACAGTGTAAGTTGAGTACTGCCAGCACCTATATCAAGGAATAAAGTCGGCTCTTCAGTTAATTGATCAAAATCAGGCATTTTTTGTCGAATCGCCCGCAACATTCCGGCAATTTCCAATCGATTTGAATAAATCATTATTTCGAAACCAGTCTGGCGATAAACCTGATCAAGCAAAAACAAACTGTTATTTGCTTCACGTACTGCCGAAGTACAAGCAACTGTTATTTCAATACCAGGATATGCTGAAATTATTTTTTTAAAATCTTTTAAAGTTTCAATTAATATTCCGATATTTTCACCGGTAATATAACCTAAACGATAACTATTTGAACCGAGGTTAATTGTTCTGGACATCGATTCAATTTCTGAAATTTCTCCATCAGGCAAAACTTCTGCAATTTTTAAAATAACTTCATGTGAACCGACTTCAATCGCTGCAATAAATGAAACCTTATCGCCCATGCCTATCTCCTTCTTAATAGACAAACTTATTAGACAAATAGTTGATAATTATTAATCGCCAAAAAAAACTCCCATTTTACGAGCTGCTAAAATTACCGGATCGTCTAAAGAAACACGTTTCGTGTTGCCTGCAATTTCCTGTAGAGGAACTCGAATCATTTTTTGTCCGGCTACACCAATCATCTTACCAAAATCACCTTCAATCACCGCATTGGCAGCTTCTACACCTAATTTTGTAGTAAGAATCCGGTCAAATGCTGATGGTGTGCCACCACGTTGAAAGTGCCCCGGAACACAAACTCTAATTTCCTGAATCATTAATTCTTCAAGTTGATTTTGCAAATGATAGGCCACTGAATGTGTGTTTTTTCTATATTCCTTAAGCTCATCTTCATCCATATTAACTTCCTCAATGGATTTTGCTCCTTCAGCAATTGCAATTATTGAGAAACGCTTTTTTTCTTTTTCACGAACCTGTAAAGCTTGAACAACTTTGATCGGATTATACGGTATTTCCGGAATTAAAATAACATCTGCACCTGACGCAACTCCTGCATGAAGTGCAAGCCAACCAACTCTATTCCCCATAAGTTCAACAATAAACACCCTACCGTGTGAAGTAGCAGTCGTATGGATTCCATCAATAACTTCGGTTGCGATATTAACCGCGCTTTGAAAACCGAAGGTCAAATCGGTTCCCGATAAATCATTGTCAATTGTCTTCGGCAAATGGATTATATTACAACCCCCTAAACTTAAAAGATTGGCTGTTTTTTGTGTTCCGCCTCCGCCTAAAACAACCAGAGCGTCGAGAGAAAGGTCATTATAAGTCTGAATCATGGCTTCCAGTCTAGTTATTCCTTCTGGCTGATCATCATATAAAGGATCATTGACAATTTTAAATGGTTGGCGTGAAGTTCCCAAAATTGTACCTCCTAAAGTTAATATCCCGGAAAAATCGTAATCATGCATATGACGATAGCTACTATGCATCAAACCATAATATCCATTAAGAAATCCAAAAATCTTAGTTTCAGGATCATCATTCCACAAAGCTCTACTTACTCCACGCATTGTTGAATTCAAACCTTGAGCATCTCCACCACTGGTCAACATTCCTACTTTTAAAGCCATAATTCCCCCCTAGCCGAATATATTTATCATATCCGTTTAATTTTAATAATATATTAAATTATACATTATTCTTTCGGTTTTGTATGTTAATATGATATATATCAAAAACAAGATTCTATTTATATTTAAATTACTATATTTATTATATTATTAGATTATTATATTTTAACATTGAAGGTGAATATGGAAAAAAAGCAAAATCAACAAGATGTACGTATAGCTGTTTTAATTGATGCCGACAACATCTCACATCACTATATTAAAGGTATGATGGAAGAAATTGCCCGATACGGCAATCCGACAATTAAAAGGATTTACGGTGACTGGACTAAACCAAATTTAAGCGGTTGGAAAAATCATCTTTTAGATTATGCAATCAGTCCGGTTCAACAATTCAGCTATACAACAGGGAAAAATGCAACTGATTCAGCTATGACAATCGATGCAATGGATATTCTTTTTTCTGAAACGGTTGACGCTTTTTGCCTGGTTTCATCAGATAGTGATTTCACAAAATTAGCTACTCGTTTACGCGAATCCGGTAAGACCGTTTATGGTATCGGTGAGGAAAAAACTCCCAATCCTTTCATTGCCGCCTGCGATCGGTTTATTTATCTGGAAATACTGGATGAAGATGAAGAAGAATCTGATAATGATTTATCAGGCACAGAATCAGCAAACGATAAAGATAAAGTTAGAAAAAGTACCACTGCAACAAAAACAGGTTTTACAAAAACAGCTAAGAAGAAACGTGCTTTGCAGAATCTCAATCGCAAAACTATTGCTTTTATTACTCAAACAATTAAAGATGTTGAAGATGAGAATGGTTGGGCTTATTTAGGTGAAGTCGGTAGTTTATTAGTAAAAAAGCAACCTTCTTTCGACCCTAGGAACTTCGGTTTTAATAAATTAACCAATATGCTTGAATCAATTGATCAAGTAGAACTTGATCTCAGAGATGCAAATATCGGTGCACCTAACTCCAAACATGTTTATGTACGGGTTAAGAGTGTTAATAAATCAAGAACTACACATTTTTAATTAACCGGATAAATTTATCCAAATTACATCCATAATCATATTTAACCAATATTTACTAATACTGATTTAATGAATATCCCAGCTGATTTATTAAAATTAATTCGTCAGTATTTATTTTTCTCTGATTATCGTTTCACGAACTTTTTGAATAATTGAATAAATTACAAAAGCTACGATATTGCAAACAACAATACTTGCTCCAGTAGGAGTCGAATATACATAAGATAAAATTAGACCCAACCATAAACAAATTATTGATATCAACGCAGAATTCAAAGTTACCGTAAAAAATCTTTTAGCCAAGCGCATTGCGGTTAATGCCGGAAATACAATTAAACTGGTTATCAATAACGCTCCCATCAGACGCATTCCTACAACGATTACCAATGCCGTCAAAAAAGCAATTATCATATTAAAGCCTTCTGTATTAGTTCCGGTAGCTTTAGCAAAATTTTCATCAAAAGTAATGGCAAAGATTCTATTATAAGACAAAATAAATAAAAGAATGACCATCGTAGAAAGTACCAGGCTTAATATCACGTCGCTTTGTGCCATGCTGAGAATACTGCCAAACAAATAATTATTCACGTCTGTATTCATACCTGTACTCAATGAAATAACCATTACACCGATTGCCAATGAGCCGGTCGAAATCAAAGAAATAGCCGAATCACCTTTTATTTTGCTTTTTTCACTCAGACGCAATAAAAAGAAAGCTGCAATAACCACAATCGGAATCGACACAACCATTGGGGAAGCGTTCAAGGCGGCTGCTACAGCTAATGCACCGAATCCGACATGTGATAATCCGTCACCGATCATCGCATAGCGTTTTAAAACTAAACTTACACCCAATAGTGAGGCACATAAAGCAACCGGAGTTCCAACTAAAAAAGCTCGCAACATAAACGGATAAGAAAAGATTTCCTTCAGTAATTCAAACATTTAATTCACCTACAAATTTTTGTCCTATATCACTCTGTAAATATTCTTTTGTTGTGCCGAAAAAAAGTTGCTTATTATGTAAATGCAAAATATGACTTGCATACTTTATCGCTGCTTTAATGTCATGTGAAACCATAACAATTGTTATTTTGTGCACATGATTAATATGATGAATCACCTCATATAATTCTTGAGTTACAATCGGATCAAGACCTGACGCGGGTTCATCCAAGACAATAATCTTTTTCGTAGCACAAAGAGCTCTAGCCAACAATACTCGTTGCTGTTGGCCACCTGATAAATCACGATAACAAGTATTTTTGATTTGCAAAATTCCCAGTTTTTCCATGTTGTTTTTTGCGATACTTTTTTCTTTTCCGGTAAAGAAAGGTTTTAAACCTAAACTATTTAAACAGCCTGATAAAACTACTTCATACACACTTGCCGGAAAATCTTTTTGGATTATAGTTTGCTGTGGTAAATATCCTATTGCATCAGCTGATAATTCGGGATTGTAAATTATTTCACCCTGAAAATGTTTTTTCAGCCGTAATAAACCTTTAATTAAAGTACTTTTACCGGTGCCATTTTCACCAACCACACATAAATAATCACCATCCGAGACACTAAAATTTATATCTTTTACCGCAGGGATACCGTCATACTCAAATGATAGATTATTACAGATGATTAAACTCATTCTATTCCTCTATATTTATATTTTCTGCTATTATTTCTCTTTGATTATTTTTTACTTTTATCATTATCAGTTCAAAGCTTTTTCTAAAACTTCTATATTTTTCTCCATCAATGAAATATATGTTTCATTAGCTGCCAATTCTTCGACTGACAAATTATGAATTGAATGAAAAGTCAATTTTTCCGCATCAGTAGCTTCTACAATTGAATCAGCAATTTTTTCATTAGACAACTCAATCGAAAAAACTACGGGCAATTGAAGTTCATTCACTTTGTCAATCAAAAATGCAACTGTTGCAGCACTAGCTTCAGTATTCGCTGAACATCCCGTAAACGCTGCATAATAATCCAAATCATATTCATCGGTAAAATAGCGGAACGGAAAACGATCACCGAATAAAATTACCTTACGCTTTGCATGCTCAATAACATCCTCAAATTGTTGGTCCAGATCCTTTAATCGTTCAATATAAGCCGCACTGTTTTCAGAATAAATTTCTGCATTGATCGGATCTTTTTCATTCAACACATTGGTAATCTGTTCAACAA
>JAAYNE010000137.1 GCA_012521015.1 Clostridiaceae bacterium
ATTTAAGGTTGTACCGTTAAATAGTCGGATAATCTTAAAAAGTGTGCAGGTCGCATGTAAAAACAAAGGAATTATCAAGAAATTAGCACAGAATTTAAGGTTGTACCGTTAAATAGTCGGATAAGCTTAAAAAGTGTGCAGGTCGAAACGCGAAAAAGATTAATTTTAAGATTGAGGAGACATTAATGAGATCCGGTTTACACATAGATAAACATCTAGAATTATTAAGCAAGCGCTATCCTACAATTGAAGCGGCAAGAGGGGAGCTGGTATATCTCCAAACTTTGTTATCTTTGCCGAAAGGAACTGAATATTTCTTTTCTGATTTACATGGTGAAGCCGATGCTTTCATTAACTTTTTGCATAGTGCTTCCGGTGGGATTCGAAGTAAAATTAAAACGCTTTTCCAAAGAACTTTAACCGAGGATCAACAAAATGATTTGGCTTTTCTTGTTTATAATCCGCGAACTGTTTTAAAAAAGCTGGATGAAGAGAAAAAAATTACAGATGAATGGGTTCGAATCATTATTTTTCGACTGATTGATTTATTGAAATATGTGTCCTCAAAATATCCTTTACCTAAAATTCAAGAAAAAACACCGAAAGAATATTCGATCATTATTAATGAACTACTTAATACGATTGTCGATGAAGAAGACAGTGATATTTATAACCAGGCAATAATTTTTGCGATTATTGAGCAGGATGCCAGCATACCATTTATTACTGCACTGTGTGAAATGATTCAGAATGTTTCAGTTGATGAATTGCATATTATTGGTGATATCTACGATCGTGGCTCCGGACCACATAAAATCATGGATGTGTTGATGAATTATCCGGATGTTGATATTCAATGGGGTAACCATGATGTTATTTGGATGGCGGCTGCCGGTGGTTGTGAAGTGGCAATTATGGCAGTAGTACGTATTGCTCTACGTTATAATAACTTTGATTGCTTAGAAGACGGTTATGGAATTAATTTAAGGCCGCTTTATAGTTATGCGACAGAAGTCTATGCCGATGATCCTTGTGAACGGTTCATGCCTCGGATTTTTGAAGATAAACAAATTGCCAGAATTGATCCTGAAATTGCCGCTAAAATGCAAAAAATGGTTGCGATTATTGAAACCAAATTGGAAGGTCAATTATATGAACGCAATCCGGAATTTGATATGGCGGATCGTATTGTACTAAAAAAAATCAATTTTGAACGCAATGTCTATGTAGAAAACGGTGTGGAATATCCACTGCTGGATGCGAATTTCCCGACGATTAATCCTCAGGATCCGCTTGCTCTAAGTGAGAAAGAACAGGAATTAGTTGACTCTTTGAAAGTATCTTTTACTTCATCACCTAAATTGCAAAGACATATTAATTATTTATACTCTGTGGGTGCCATGTATAAAATACATAACAGCAATTTACTATATCATGGCTGTATTCCGATGAATGAAGATGGCAGTTTCACTACAATGGAATTCGATGGTGAACAATATGCCGGCAAGGAACTGATGGATTATATCTATTTCCAAGTACGTCGGGCTTGGTTCAGCATGGAAAATTCATCTGAACGTCGTAAGGGACAGGACTTTATGTGGTATCTCTGGTGTGGCAAAGATTCTCCCTTATTTGGCAAAGATAAAATGGCAACTTTTGAAAGATATTTTCTGGCAGCTAAAGAATTGCATAAAGAAAAGAGAAATCCATATTATGAGTTTTCGCGCATTGAAGAAGGCGCCGATGCTATTTTGCGCGAGTTTGGGCTTAATCCGAAGTTTTCACATATTATTAATGGTCATGTACCAGTCAAAATCAAAGACGGTGAAACACCAATTAAGGCAAACGGCAAGCTATTTGTAATTGATGGCGGCTTATCAAAAGCTTATCAAGCTACTACGGGAATTGCCGGTTATACTCTGATCTTCAATTCACATGAATTGGCACTGGCGGAACATCATGCTTTTGATCCTACTAAAGAAAGTGGTAGTTATTTGCCGGAAATTCATGTAGTTAAATCAATGCCGCGTCGTTTAAGGATCAGTGATACAGATCAGGGCAGAGAAATTATTGCACAGATTCACGATCTTAAAGCGCTGATTGATGCGTATCGCCGTGGTGATATTCGCAGCGAATTAAAATAATAAAAAAATGGCTTGTTCATGTAATTTCAATAATATAAAATCTTAAAATTAAAAACAAAAAACCGTTCAATCATTCGTGGCTTATAAAAATTAAAAAACTAAATCTTATTTGTCTGGAAATCGCAAACTCGGGCTAAAGCTCTCATACAGTGCAATTCCTGCGACAGATTCGCTAAGTTTTTTAGAATTTTTAAAGCAAACTCATGCTTAAACGGTTTTTATTTTCAAATATTATTGTAATTTCTAATCATATTTTTTATAAATGTAAATTTTTATTTGAAATGGTCGGTTCTGCCGGCCAGGTTATCGGCAATAGTTCTGACGTCTTGCCCCATAATAATTACCAAGTCGCCTTCGTCCAAGACTTTACGTAAATAATTTTCCAATTCGGTCAGGGAGTTAAAGAATAATGCATTAATACCTTTTTCTTTAATTCGTTCAGCAATTATTTCAGCGGAAAAACTGTGATCTTTTTCCCGGTCATCATAAACTTCCATTAAAATTGGATTTTCTGCTTTGGCCAGAGCTTCGACAAAACCGTCTGCTAAACCTTTAGCTCGACTGTAAGTGATCGGTTGGAAAACGGTATAGAGGTTTTTATGCGGAATATTTTCCGCAGCTTGCAAAGTTTGGGTAATTGAGTTTGGATGATGTGCATAGTCGGAAATAATTCTGGCGCCGTTATAGTATCCGGTCTCAGTAAACCTACCTTCGGCTCCGGTAAATTCAGCCAGTGCTTTGCGAGCAGCTCCAGCTTCAGCTCCGTTTAAATAGGCACAAGCGATCGCTGCCATTGCATTGTCTACATTAAATTTCCCCGGGATTTTGAGATTGAAATTTCCAAAATATTCTCCGGAAATACTTAATCTGAAATGCGGATAACCTTCAACAAAATCTAATTTTTCACAACATAAATCAGGTTTTTGTCCTGCGAATCTGTTTTGTGGATAACCGAAACTGAAAATTTTTAATTTATTCCTGATTGCCGGATTTAGTACATATGCCTGCTCCAGCATTTTAGGAATTGACGGATCAAAGGCAGGTACGACTAAATTTGAACCCGGATCGAGTAAGGCAACAAATTCTGCAAAAGCATAAATAACATCTTCAATTGTCGGGAAAATATCTAGGTGATCATGATCGATATTCAATATGGCTGCTGTTGTTGAGTAAAAATGGAGAAAACTCCTACCGAATTCACAAGCTTCCGAAACCATCAAATGGTTATTTGAGCCTGGTCTGACGGTAGTTTTAAATTGTTTCAGTTCAGCACCCAGATGTACTGTGGGATCTAGACCTTGTTCAATCAAAATCAGAGAACACATAGCTGTTGTTGTAGTTTTGCCATTGGTTCCGGCAATGTTGATTGAATATTCAAAATTCTGATTTAATAATCCCAGATAAACGGCACGTTCAATTTCCGGAATACCGAGTTCGCGAGCTTTGATTCTTTCCGGATTATCAACCGGCACAGCCAATGTATAAACGATAGCATCCGGTGCAAAATAATTAATATTGTCTGCTGTTTGCTGATAATTAATTGCAATACCCAGAGATTCAAGATATTTAGTACGATTGTTAGAGTGCAAATCTGATCCTGCAACTTGCATCCCATTATGTTGTGCCAATTCAGCCAAGCCGCACATTGAAATACCGCCAATACCGACAAAATAAATTTTATTATTCGATTTAAAAATTAAATCTTTTAATTGTTCTGTATTTAATTGCATTTTAATTCTCCTGAAATTAGCTATCTTTTTGTGTTTTTGCTACTTGTTCTAAATTTTATATTATTGTTCATTACAACAGCGAAATTTATGTTTGAGTTACCAATTTAACAAAAATTGAATTTTGTTTTATATTAGAATTCATCCTAAATCAAAATTTCAAGCGAATATTTGTCAAACAAA
The DNA here is from genome assembly GCA_012521015.1 of Clostridiaceae bacterium. Lineage (GTDB taxonomy): Bacteria > Bacillota > Clostridia > Saccharofermentanales > DTU023 > UBA5436. Next base: position 4,055 of record JAAYNE010000137.1, read on the forward strand.
CAATAATATTGCTAAAATGCTTTTGATAAACCAAGACTATTTTAGGCTTATGGCATTACAATTCCCAATAGGCTGTGTAATAACAAACTATTATTTAATATTATAAATGATTATTGTAGATAAAAACATTAAAATCATAGTGTAACAATATTTTGGCTAATAAATATATTAAAAATTTGGTTTAATTATATTTTTAAATAATTAAGTTATTAAAACTGATGATATTTTAAGATAATTGTGTAACATATCTGCCAAATATTATCATTCCTTAATGTATAATAGTTTTTAATGTGTTTGTAGGGAAGATAAACAAAGAGACGTGTATGAAGAGTATTTTAATTACCGGTGGATCTCGTGGTATCGGATATGCTATGACAAGTTTATTTTTAGCTAATGATTATCGGGTTTATGCAACTTATAACCGGACGAAAGATAGTTTGTTCGAATTACAAAAAACCTTGCCGAATCCGCAAAATCTGATTCCGCTTCCGGTTGAACTTAGCAATAAATCAGAAATTGATCTTTTGTTTTCAAAAGTTGAGCAACCGCTTGATGTTTTAATTAATAATGCTTCGATTTCGGAAAACAAATTATTCGATCAAATTACAGAGTCGGATTGGGATCAAATTCAAGCAACTAATTTAAAAGCATATTTTTTATTGGCACAAAAAGTTTATCCCGGAATGGTCAAACAAAAATCAGGTTGTATTATCAATATCAGCTCAATTTGGGGTGTGACAGGCGCAGCCTGTGAAGTTCACTATTCGACGATGAAAGCCGGAATTATAGGTATGACAAAAGCTTTAGCTAAAGAATTGGCACCGTGCAATGTAAGAGTTAACGCAATTGCTCCGGGAGCGATTGCCACGGATATGTTAAATGAATACTCGTCAGTTGAAATAGAAAAACTAGTCCGAGAAATTCCGTTATTGCGTTTGGGCAAACCGGAAGAGATAGCTCAAACAGCCTTGTTTTTAGCTAAACAGGAATATATAACCGGTGAAGTGATTAATGTTAACGGAGGACTTTGGATTTAGTTTTTTACAAGTTACAGAGTAATACCGGAAGACAGTTAACATATGTTGAATATTTATTTAACATACAGTACTTCATTTATGATATATCATAGAATAATAGATTTTTAAAATAATGCATCAGAGCAATGTAGATAGAATATCCAAAATGGTTAGATAGGACAAAAGTAAATGCAATCTCAAAAAGATTACTACAGCTTTGTAAATCCTTATTTAGAAAAATATGATTATGGTTCTTTAGAATTTCGCCATGATTATCATTTTTCCGGAAACTTGGGCTTTATATATGAAAAAAACAGAACAGTTTTTAAAGTATGGTCTCCGGTTGTCAAAAATGTTGAGATCCTAAGTTATGGATTTTGGTCGGAAGATTACGCTATTCCCGTTGAGCCGGTAGCAATCTGGCCGATGGAATATCTAGAAAAAGGTGTCTGGAATTTAAAAATTGATACTGATCTCCATTTGATGATTTATCGGTTGCGTGTTACTTATGATAACGGTGAGCAGAGAACTTGTCATGATCCGTACAGTATTGCGACAACAGTTAACAGCGGTCATTCAGTTGTAGTTGATTTAGATCGCACACAACCTGAAAACTGGAATCAACGCCGAATGGATTTTACCAGATCGGTTGACGCAATTATCTATGAAATGAACATTCGTGATTTCACAATTTACCCCGAAACAGACATAGAACATAAAGGCAAATATCTGGGTTTAACGGAAACCGATCGAACCAATCAGGATGGTTTGCCGGTTGGTCTTGATTATTTGACTTCCCTTGGTATAACCCATGTTCAGTTGATGCCTTTTTATGATTTTGCAACTGTTAACGAAGAACATCCTTCGATTGAATATAATTGGGGCTATGATCCTGCCAATTATAATGTGCCGGAGGGTTCATTTGCAACTGATCCGTATAATCCGCTGACCAGAATTCGTGAAACAAAAGAGATGATTCAGGCTCTCCATGACAAAGGTCTTAGAGTGATTATGGATGTGGTTTATAATCATGTTTACGATGTTGCGACACACCCTTTTACAGTTTTGGTTCCAGGCTATTATTTTCGTCATACGGCCGATGGTAAATTGGCAAACGGAACTTTTTGCGGTAATGAAGTGGCAAGCGAAAGAAGTATGGTTAGCAAATATATTACGGATAGTGTTTTATATTGGGCCCGCGAATATAATTTAGACGGTTTCAGATTTGATCTTTTAGGTATTCTTGATGTATTTACGACGCGGACTATTCGTGAGCAATTGGACGAAATCGATCCCTCAATCATCATGCTCGGGGAAGGCTGGAACATGGGTGATGTATTGCCGGAAGTTTTGCGTACAACAGCAGCACGTTCACATATGTTACGCGGCATCGGTTTTTTTAATGATCAATTTCGCAACTCGATCCGTGGCAATGTATTTGATAAATACACTCAAGGATTTGCTGCCGGCGGTGAAACCGATTCCAATTTTCTCAACTATGATCTGTTGGCGGAACGTTATTTCAGACCGGGTCAAATGGTTCAATATGTTGCAGCACACGACAATTATACTTTATTTGATCAAATTACTTCATCTTTACCGATGAGAAGTTTTGAAGAATATGAACGCAGACAAAACTTGGCGAACAGTATGGTTTTGCTCTCACAAGGTGTGGCATTTATCCATTCCGGGCAAGAATTTATGCGTACAAAATTTGGTAATCCGAATAGCTATAATTCGCCGGATTCAGTCAATCAAATAGTCTGGTCTCAAACAAATCGCTATTCAGTCGATTATTTTCGTGCTTTAGTAAAATTCCGTAAGGAACATCAGATTTTCCATTATCATACATTTAATGAGATTCTGAAAAATGTTCAAGTTGATTTTTTGTCTGATCATTTAATCAAAATGCGTATCCGCAGTGAAAATTCTCATCATGTCGATTTTTGGGTATTCTTTAATGCCTATGGTGGGTTCAGTCCGACTTTGATTGATGCCGGAACCTACAAAATATATTTTGCTGATAATGGATACTTTATAGATGAACCGAGAATTTTAGAACTGGAGGAAGGCGGTAATATGATTAACATCAGTCCGCTTTCAACTCTGGTCATGGAAAAAATCAACGGCTATCCTGCACCAGATATTGATTCTGTCGAGGGAAATGGCGATGTTAATAATGCATAGTAATAATGCACCTAAGCATGATAGTGCTATTATTTTCCAACTGATTCGAAAATTAGCGCTATGAGATAGGCGATTTCAAAATTTACTTTAATATGGAAAAACTAAAAAACAATATTTATGATGTGGCGTTAATATTTGAAGGTGGGGGCATGCGTGCCAGTTTCAGCTCCGGTGTACTCAATGTATTTTTAGAAGAAGAATATTATTTTGATTACGTTTGCGGAGTTTCGGCAGGAGCATCCTGTACCGTCAATTATCTTTCGCGTGATCAAAAACGTGCCAAAGAGTCTTTTATAGATTTGGCAAAATATCCTGAATTTGGCGGTTGGAAACATTTTCTGAAAGGCAATGGCTTCTTTAATGCTAAGTGGATCTATGAAGAAACCTGTCACAGTGTTTTACCTTTTGACCTATCAACTTTTAATTCAAATCCGGCTCGTATGAAAATCAGTGCAATCGAAGCGGATTCGGCTTTACCACGATTTTGGGATAAAACGCAACTTACCAAGCTTGAAGATTTGTTTCGAGTGGTAAGGGCTTCGTCTACTTTGCCTCTGATGATGCCGCCCTTGACCATTGAGGGAAAAATCTATTATGATGGCGGTTTGCGCAACGGATTAGAACTTGAAACTGCGAAAAATGACGGAATGACCCGCTTTGTTGTCGTATTGACCCGTGAAAAAAATTATCGCAAATCTGCACAGTCGCATATGCCTCTTTTACGTCTTTATCTGAGAAGGTACCCCAAATTATTTAAACTGCTGACTCAACGTCATCTCAACTATAATAAGACTTTGGACGAACTTTCAGTATTGGAAAAATCCGATCAGGCTTTTTTAATCTATCCGGAGAAGATGGCAATTAACAGTAGCTGTCGAGATTTAGCTGCTTTGGAAGCCAACTACCAACAAGGCTATCGTCAGGCTCGGCTAATCCTACCTGAGCTAGAAAAATTTTTGAATAATTCCAATTGATATACTGAATAAAGCTTGTGTAATCTGATAAATCCCGACAATTACAAGCTAAATGTTCAAAATCATCAAAATCACCCAATCGTTCCTCTGAAGACTTACAATTATGAAGCGAGAATAATAGTTAATTAAGATATATCAAAATGTTTACAATGCAAGACTTGATTCGCTATTTAAGATATATAATGTTTACAATGTAGAGATTATACTTGTTATTGAGCTGTCTGGAGTTAACTATGAATAAAAAAAAGAAGGTCATTATGATAATAGGGATAGTTGTTTTAATCGTGATAATGGCTATTGGTATTTTCGCATATATAAATCTACATTATGATTATTTAAATGAGAAATTTTTAGAAAAAAAGGGATATAAACTGGGTTTTACTGAAAACGTAGCTAAATTAGATGATGGGTCAGAAATTTATTATATAGAAGGTCCGAACAATGGTCCAAAACTTCTTTTACTGCATGGCCAGCAAGTAACTTGTTATGATTATGCAAAAGTATTGCCAAGATTGTCAGAAGAATTTCATATTTATGCCCTTGATTACTATGGGCATGGTAAGTCTTCTAAAAATCTTGATAAGTATAATGCAGTAGAAATAGGCAATGATATTGTTTGGTTTCTCAAAAACATTATTAAGGAAGAGGCTTATATATCCGGTCATTCTTCCGGTGCTTTACTTGCTGCTTACGCTTCCGCTAAGGCACCTGACTACATAATAGCTACGGTCTTAGAAGATGGACCTTTCTTTTCAACTCTTCCTGGCAGAGCGGAAAAAACGATTTCATGGCTGGGATTTAAAAATATGTATGATTATCTTAATCAAAATGAGATTGATACTTTTATGGAATATTCATTAGAGCATGACTATATGCAGGAATTATTTAATGCTGAAGATCCGCAAGCTTGGGACAAGGTTGTCAAAGGACCTGCACTCGAATATTTGGCTAAACATCCCGGGCAAATTCCCAAAATGTGGTTTTATCCACCGAAGATGGGAATAAACTCTCTCTATGCAATAAATGCCAATATGCAAGATGGTACAAGTCATTATGATTTGAGGTTTGGCGTAACATTCTATGACTTTTCTTGGTTTGAAGGATTTAACCAAGAAGAAATTTTAAAAAACATCCAGTCTCCGACTGTTGTAATGCATGTAGCACCTAATGAAATGACTGCGCCCGGTTATTATGATAAGAACGAAATTTTACTTGCGGCAATGGACGAAACAGATGCACAAAAAGTTGTTGATTTAATCCCAAACAGTAAATATGTCGGAGGTTTTAAATCTGACCATGATATACATGCAGACTTACCTGACGAGTATATTAAAGTTCTACTTGATTTGAAAAATCAAATAGAATCGGATTTCTAATTCTTTTTAAAATGCTGAATCATAATTGACTCAGATAAAACAATATACTGACATCGAGTCTATAGGACAAGCTGCGTCTCAAGTATAAATAAATTGTATCCGGTCCTTTTATGTCCTGTTATAATTTCAATAGCCTTTCTAATATAAGATGCAAGGAGGTCAGTCATGGACTTAATGAAAATTGGACGACTATTAAGAGAATTGCGCAATGCGAAGGGGTTATCACAAGAAGAATTAGCAGAAATTTTCCATGTATCAAAAAGAACGGTTTCACGTTGGGAAACAGGAAGGAATTTGCCGGATATTGTTATTCTGTTAGAAATAGCCGAGTTCTACGACCTTGATCTCAGAGAAATCTTAAATGGAAAAAGAAAGGATGAGAAAATGGATACAGATGTTAAAGACACTGTCTTAAAAGCAGCACAGTATAGCAATGAAGGAACAAATCTCTTTAGTAAAACAGTAAATTTACTTTTTATATGTGCTCTGATTTTTGCAATAGTGGGGATAGTTATAAATAGACTTAGGTTATCAGGGGAATGGTTTGATTTTGTTGCAGGTTTCTGCGACGGGTTTGTTATTATTACCTTGGCTGTGGGAATAATTCACGCAAGTAAATATAGCGCAAAATTGATCGAAGCTAAACAAAGAATCATAAAAAAATAAAGGCTATATCATGAAGTTTTAATGAAAAATATTAATACAAAAAACAGAATTATTAGAAGTAGATATTTTGTATTTCCTTTTACTTGTATCTTTTCATATAACTAGATCTCCGTCAAACTGAATTTTATTTGTACGGATCATACCACCGGAGGAATATAAAAGTTCAGGAACACCCATACCGACAAGTTAAAAGTGTCAACCGCTGCATGGGCAATGATACAGTGGCGCAGGCTGCCTGATTTGAGAAAAGCTATTGACCAGAGCGTTCCCATGATAACGAGTGGCAGGAGCATCATGCTGCTCCTGATAGTAATGGAAAAAACACCCCACATAAAATAATGGCTGAGGGTAAACATCAAGGTAGAATAAGTGATGTTAGCGACCTGCTTCCAAGGCAGGTGAGATAGCAGCCAACCTCGCCAAAACAATTCCTCCATCACGGGGTTGACGAGGATAAAGACCACAGACAAAGCTGTAAGCAACGGAGTTATGGTGATCATCTGCAGGCCCCATACAAATGCCACCAAGGTGAACAGTGCCGGAAAGTAAGGCAACAGCTGCCATAATATACTACCTTCGGGTTTTTTCACCAATTCGGAAAAGCTAACTCTGTCCGGCTTAACTACACAGATGATGGATAGCCAATACACCAGTGCAAGCGGAATAAATGCCCAAGCGCCAATAAAGGTGTTTGCTGTTAACGCTACCAGGAAACCCAACAGAATAATCGCTGCTGGTGCTATCACCGCCGGGTTTTTTATCAGCTTGTGCATTTTATTTCATCTCCTCTCAGCCATTAAACAGCATCATTATACACAATGAAACTTTAAATAAGATATAATCTATGTAAAATGTATGACGTACCAGTGAGAACATATTTGATTCATCTGGCTCATAGTCTTTTAAATAAGCACGGTCTATCCTCTTTTTAGATATTGATTTTTTAATCTCCTATTAACCACAAATGTTATCCGTAAAGTTATAATATTATGAATATATGATTGGAGAATATCTGTGCGTTATCACATAGAAGATAAGATTTATCGTCCACATCTACCACTTTGGCGTGTTTTGCTCGGGATCTTTTTTGCCGGCTTGACACTGTTACTAATCCATCATACATTTAGTCAGACCGGCGAAATCGAGCACATTGCAAGCTTTATCGCGGCTCTTATCCTGGGTTCTGTGGCTTTTCTTTTTAACTTTAGTTTGTACGATTGGTATTTTTCCCATAATACAGTGAACGGTATGTCGGGTCTTGCTGTATCGTTTTCTCCTGATGAAATTAACAGAGAAATTGCAGCTTTGAATTTTCAGGAAATCGTTGAAAATATCGGTATCTATACAGCCGGGAATTGGTTAGCCCCACAGGCTCCCAATTACGGACTATTTATACTTTTACCGTTTGGAATGATTCGCTTTGTTTCTTAAAGCAAGGTTCTGACAAAGCATGTTGCTGATGATTTAGGCGAAAGCTATCATGATTATATTTTCACTTGTGAATTTTCACAGGGTAGAAAAGCGTTTTAGCTTGGTTCAACCGCCGAGATACGCTTTTTTTACTTGTTCGTTATTCAAAAGATCGGCAGCGCTTCCTGTTATTACGATCGAGCCTGTCTCCAAAACGTAGCCACGATCTGCGATTGAAAGCGCCATCTGTGCATTTTGTTCGACAAGAAGAATGGTTGTACCAGCATTATTTAGTCCACCGATCAGCTCGAAAATCTGTTCAACCAGTATAGGAGCGAGACCCATTGATGGTTCGTCGAGCATAAGTAGTGATGGTTTTGCCATCATTGCGCGTCCTATTGCCAACATTTGCTGTTCGCCACCTGAAAGCGAGCCAGCCAACTGTCTGCGGCGTTCTTTAAGACGGGGAAAGCGTTGATAGACATCGGCAATTTCCTCTTCAATGTTGAAATCTTCACGCGAGTAGGCACCCATTTCGAGGTTTTCTTCAACACTCATCTGCAAGAAGAGGCGGCGCCCTTCAGGACAATGGGCAAGTCCTTTGTGTACGATTTTATGCGGACTCAGGTTGACTATACTTTGATTAAGAAACTCGATTGTACCCGTGGCAGGGTGAATCAAGCCGGATATTGTTTTCAAGATTGTAGACTTGCCGGCGCCATTTGCCCCGATTAAGGTGACGATTTCACCTTCCTTAACATAAAAGCTGACGTCCTTGATAGCGTGAATATTACCGTAAAAGACCTGGATGCCGGTTACGTTTAGCATGTGTGATTACCTTTCTTTTTGCCGAGGTACGCCTCAATTACGAGTGGATTATTTTGAATTTCCTCCGGCGTGCCTTTTGCAATAATTTTACCATAATTAATTACAGCAATGCCTTCACAGATACCCATGACAAGTCGCATGTCGTGCTCGATTAACATTATGGCGATCTGAAAGCTGTCACGAATTTTCTCAATGTTGCTCATTAATTCTTCCGTCTCGGAAGGATTCATACCGGCAGCCGGTTCATCTAACAAGAGCAGCTTCGGATTGGTAGCCAGTGCACGAATTAATTCGAGACGGCGCTGTGCGCCGTATGGCAATGAACCGGCACGATGAGATGCAAGATGCGTCATATCAAAAATATCGAGCAGCTCCATCGCACGCTTCCTTGCACGGCGTTCACCTGAAAAGAAAGCAGGTAAGCGGAAGATGCCACTGAGCATGTTATAGCCGATTTGATTGTGTAAGCCAATTTTGACATTATCTTCAACTGACAAAGAGGGAAAGAGTCGGATGTTTTGAAATGTTCGTGCGATACCAGCCTGATTGATCTGCACCGTATTCATGTTGGCTGTGTCATGACCATCAAGCAAGATCGCGCCACTTGTCGGTTGGTAAATTTTTGTAAGCAGATTAAAAATAGTTGTTTTACCGGCACCATTTGGACCAATTATGCCACAGATTTCGGTGCGACCGACATCGATATTAAAATCTTCCACAGCCGCAAGACCGCCAAAATTTATGCCTAGTCGCCTAACTTCGAGAATCGGTTTTTGTGCTATATCACGCTCAGGGATTATAGAGTGACTCGGCAACGGCACCATTTTTGTCTTTTTTATTGTCCTGTTCATGTTTCGTCTCCCTCCTTGTTATTTGACAGAGAGTTTCTTCGCCTTATTCCGATTTTTTGGAAAAGTTGGCGAAGAGTTTTGTTGTTCCTGACCAACATGACCAAGATCAAGATGATAGCGTAAACGAGCATACGCACTTCGTCAAAAGCTCGTAATACCTCCGGTAAAACAGTCAGGACTGTTGCTGCAATGATTGATCCGCGGATGTTGCCCATGCCGCCTAAAACGACAAAAACCAGAATGAGGATTGACTTATTGAAATCGAATTTGCCGGCATCAACGGCGGAGTAATTAAGAGCATACAAGGCACCGGCTGCTCCGGCCAGCGTTGCCGAGGTGACAAAGGCCATCATACGATAACGCCAGATGGAAATGCCGACAGATTCGGCTGCGATTTTGTCATCTCTGACTGCTTTGATCGCACGTCCTGACTTGCTGTTGATCAGGTTCAGAACAATGAATAAGGTAATTAAGATTAAAATAAAGCCGGCATTGAACGAGGATAGTTTTGTAATGCCGGTTGCCCCCTTGGGACCATTCAAAATAACTTTGCCGCCTTCACCAAGTTGGAGTGTATTGTTTTCTATACTGACTTGGATACCATTTGCGTCATAACCGAGATAAATGGTGCCCACTACATTCTTAATAATCTCACCAAAAGCAAGAGTAACAATCGCAAGATAATCACCTTGTAATCGCAGAACAGGGATGCCGATAAGAAAGCCAAATATTCCGGCGAACAAGCCGCCAACAAGCATAGCTAATGCCAGGCGCAGCCACGTCATCGGTATAGCGTCGGTTAATAATGTGGCAGTAATAACTCCGCTGAAGGCACCTACACTCATAAAACCGGCATGGCCGAGACTCAATTCACCGAGTACACCGACGGTCAAATTTAATGATATAGCCATAACAATGTAGGCTGTAATTGGGACGAGCTGACCTTGTAGGGTAGAAGAGATGTTGCCACCGGCTATCAGGAGACGCATAACAATATATGCGACGATGATGAGACCGTATGTTAGCCAGTTGTCAATTTTAGATCGTAAACGTAAATATTTCATGGCTATACCTTGACCAATACTTTTTTACCGAGAAGACCGGTCGGTTTAACGAGTAAGATAATGATCAACACGGCGAAGACAATCGCATCAGATAACTGGGTCGAAATATAGGCCTTGCCGAGTATTTCAATAATTCCAAGTAAGATCCCGCCAAGAAAAGCACCAGGAATGGAACCGATGCCGCCAAAAACGGCAGCTGTAAAGGCCTTGATACCAGGCATCGCACCAGTTGTAGGCATGAGGATCGGGTAAGCGGAACAAAGCAAGACACCGGCCACAGCGGCAAGTGCACTGCCAATGGCGAAGGTTATGGAGATCGTCTTATTAATATTGATACCCATGAGCTGTGCGGCGTCTTTATCTTCAGAAACTGCACGCATGGCTTTCCCAATTTTTGTTTTATTGACAATGGTATTTAGAGCTAAGATAATTACGATACAGACAATAATCGTGACGATAGTTGTGCCAGAGATAATCAACCGGTCGTTAAATAGACGTAGCGAACCAAAGGGCACGACTGAAGAATAACTTTTATGATTGGCCGAAAAGATCAGTTGCGCTGCATTTTGGAGAAAATAACTAACCCCAATTGCTGTAATTAGGACAGCCAGAGATGGCGCTGCTCGTAGCGGTTTGTAAGCAAGTTGCTCGATCAGGATGCCGAGCACAGTACAAACAACCATGGCAAATAAGATAGACAGAAGTGGTGGCCAACCGAAATAAATCATTGCTATAAACGACATATAACCGCCGACCATAATTACATCACCATGGGCGAAATTTAACATCTTAGCAATACCGTAAACCATGGTATAACCGAGGGCAATGATAGCGTAAATGCTGCCAAGACTTATACCTGAAATTAGATGAGATAAAAAGGTCATAAATATATCCTTAATGTACAAAAACAGCGTCGGAAAGGTGCAAGCAAGCACCTTTCTCGACGTAGGTTGCTGTATATACGGGGCTTAACTAATCTATCCCGACATAAACACCGTTCTCGATAACTATGCCCTTCGGGGATTTAGCAACTTCACCTGATTTTGACCAAGTCATGTTATCACCGGTCAGACCATTAAATACGAAATCATCACTAGTAAATATTCCGATAAGTAGTTCACACAAATCGCTGGCTGGTGTCTCAGCTGTGACATCGCTATCTTTAAGTGCTTCATAAATAGCATAGACTGAGTCGTAACCATCGGCAGCAAATTGGTTTGGTACTTCACCGTGAAGGTCTTTATATTTTTCAACAAATGCAACCGTTAGATCGTCTGTCGCGTCAGCTACAAAGGGGGTTAGGAGCATGACGCCTTCAGCAAGCTCGGTGTCGAAGTTTTCCAGCTCCAAGATGCCATCCATACCATCAACACCGAAGAAGGCAGGCTTATAGCCCATATCTTTGGCCTGTGCCAAAATGAGTGCGGCAGGCGGGCAATAGATCGGCAGGAAGACCAAATCTGCTCCGGCATTCTGCGCTTCTGTCAACTGAACTGAGAAATCGTTTGCCGTGTCTTCTGTAAATGTTGTAGTGCTGACAACTTCAAGCCCTTTGGCTTCAGCTTCACTGCTAAATTTCTCATAAATGCCTGTCGAGTATGCATCAGAATTGTTATAAATAATGGCAATTTTTGAACCGAGATCCTTCTCCTGAATGTACTGTGCCGCAGCAATACCCTGGTTCGTATCGCTAAAGCACATCTGGAAGACATTGTCCTTACCTTCGACTACTTCTGGTGATGAAGCGGACGGTGTCAGCGTGAAGATACGGTCGTTGTAACTTTCTGGTCCCACAGCATTACAGGGAACGGTAGTTACGGTACCAACCAGTATCTGCATGCCCCAGTCCTTTAAAACATTGTAGGCGTTGACGGATTTTTCTGTGTCATGCTCATCATCCTGAAAATTTAGCTTAAACTGCATGCCACCCAAAGCATTTATTTCTTCGACGGCAATGTTAGCACCGTTCTGCACAGCAATGCCGTATACAGCTGCGCCACCGGTAAGGGGCCCAATACCGCCCAATTTGATCGGTGCTGCATCATCAGACGTTTCAGCTTGTTTATCATCGGCTTTCTTAGTGCCCTTGTCGCCGCACCCTGCCAGCATAGCTAGACAAAGTACCAAAGCGACTATTAAAGTTAAATAAAATCTAGGCTTCATATGTTTTCTCATTTGTTTTCTCCTCCACATAATATAGATTCATATAAATTATATATAATATATATTTTTAAAATATATTATACCAGTTAAACATGAATGTATTTTGAAGATTCTAAGAGAAAAAGTCAACCTGCCGACTAACTGAACTATTGACATAATCGTCTCTTTTCGTTGTTGAATTGTATAAAACAGCACTTTAATATAAAAAAAGATGACTCTGAATGGTTTCCTGATAATTTAGGAGTACATAGGACGATATGCGTCATATTAGTTCATATTTTTTCATATTAATAGTCAAAGATAGTCAAAGTCATAGATTATAATGTAGATAATCATAAGAAACATACAAAAGGAGGATAATATATGTTTAATTTAGTACCAATGGAACGCAGGAATCGCAGACTTATGAATAGTTTTGGCCGTAACTTTGATAGCTTTTTTGACTTCTTCGAGAATACTATGTCCACCGATATTGTAGACAAGGGCGATCAGTATGAACTGACATGTGAATTGCCCGGCCTCGAGAAAGAAGATATTAAGATCGCTATTGATAACAGTACCATGACTATTGCTGTGGATCAGCAAAGGGAGCGGGAGGAGAAAAAAGAGAACTACGTCCTGCAAGAGAGGCGAGCCTATAAGTATAACCGGAGCTTTGACATCAGGGGTGTCGACAAAGATAAGATTAGCGGCTCCTACAAGGACGGCATACTCAAATTGAACCTGCCCAAGCTACAAAAGGATAAGGACGATGGTCAGCAGTACTTAAATATTGACTTTGGCGACTAAGCTCCTCTAATTAAAGCATGTAAAGAACTGTCTCTTTCTCGCTGTTATTTAGTGATTTTGAGGCAGTTCTTCTCTTTACCTACAGATTTAAAATTAATTAATTGAAGTCACTAAAAGTGCCGTCCGCTAAAAGTTCCACTTTTCCTCGCCATTCTTTCTTTCCCTGATTGACGTAGAGATAGGTGCCGTCGGGAATAACGTAAAACTCATTGCCAAAACTGTCTCCCTTGGCAATTTCATCAATCATCAGCATCCCGTCTACCTTAACATCCTTCAGTATCTGCGAATGCGGAATCACTCTTTCTTCGACTAAACCCAGGCCTGACAGGAAACGCTGGTAATCTGGATCAATTGCCTCACCTTCTAATTCCGGCAGGGCATATACTTCTGCCGCCATGTTCATGGATCCTGCGCTAATACCTATAACGATTTTGTTCTTATTTGCCAATAAATCTTTCAGATTAATTTCTTGGAAAAATTCATTCTGGGTTGGGACATGACCACCAAAGAGGATAATTACATCCGCCTTGTTTATTAGATGCTCAGCATCTTGGTAATTTCTTCTGTCCATGAATAACATTTCTCTGATAGCAAAATCTTTTTCAATAAAAGATTTTTTGGTTAGCTCCAACATTTGGTTGTTTTCTTCACTCTTATCAGGATCAGCAGCAATAATCAAATAATTACTTGCTTCATTTTTTGTATCCTGACGAAGTGAATCCAAAAGTCCATTTTCCGGATTGAGGGCTGTTAAGTCCGGGGTGAAAAGATTGCTCGTTAAGTAAATAATCATAGGGGTTCCTCCTTCAAATAAAAAAACAAGATAATTGGATTTGTGCAACTAAGTAAATTGTAACAAATCTTCTATAGCTCTTCCAGGCAATGTGGATTTGCAATTACTAAATGCAAATCTATTTACTATTACGAACATTCAATTATTTATATGTGAAACAATTTTTGACACACATTTGACACACATTTCATCTATTTTGAAATAAATTAATTTGGGTTAATGTTGATTTAAACTTAATTATTGTTAACCTGATATATCCATACGTGAAGTAAAATAACAATAAATAAAATAACAATGACAACTTTTTAAAAGTATAAAATCATTGTTGAGTTTATTTCACCCGGTTATAATATATACACAACTATATAAGTGGAGTTAATTTATGACGAAGATGTTAATCGCAGATGATAAGCGTCAGATTGTTTCAGTTCTGGAAGCTTATGCCAAAAAAGAAGGATTTTCTGTTACCAAAGCTTACGACGGGCTAACTGCTTTAGCTGCTTTTGAATCACAAAATTTTGATATTATTTTGCTTGACGTAATGATGCCCGGTATGGACGGTTTTTCTCTTTGTCGTACAATTCGCGAAAAAAGTCAGGTACCAATTATCATGATCACTGCACGTGGTGAAGATTTTGAGCGAATCATGGGTTTGGACATTGGTGCAGATGATTACATTGTTAAGCCATTTTCTCCCGGCGAAGTTATGGCAAGAGTGAGGGCGGTTTTGCGCAGACTTGATCTACATATAACAAACAAAAATGATACTCCGGTCAAAATCATGACATATGATAATCTCACGTTAAATCTGGATTCTTATCAAACTACGATTTCCAATCAAGAAGTTGTATTAACTAAAAAAGAGTTTGAAATACTCTGGACATTGCTGGCGCAAAGTTCAAAGGTATTTACCAGAGATAATCTACTAGATACTGTTTGGGGTTTTGATTATGAAGGAGATTCACGTACCGTTGATTCTCATATCAAGCGCTTACGGGCAAAGCTCGACCAAGTGTCGCACCCGAATTGGGAAATTAAAACTATTTGGGGTGTAGGTTATAAATTCGAGGGAAAAAATAAATGAAAATCCGCGGACGTTTAATGTTATATTTTTCAATAGCTCTACTGACTCTGTCGTTTGTAATTAGTTCATTGTTTTTTATTTTTTTCTCATATTATAATCTGGAACATCATAAAATTGAATTGTTTGATCGTGCCAATAGAATTTCAAATATTGTGGCTCAAGTCGTTTTTGAAAATCAGCAGATTAATCAAGTCGACGAAGATGATTGTAATAATACAAATGATCCTTATTATGATAATCAAAGCGATCACAATTACTCCAATAATCAAGGTAATTGTAATAGTCAAAATAATCCCAATAGATCATATCGTAAAAATCAAAAAAACGATCCGGTTTTGCCGAACCAACAAAATGCTTTGATGAGAGGTAAACATAAAACAGATGGAATCGGTCACAGATTGGGAATATATATGAATTTTTTGGATAATTTGATGCAAAGTGATTATTGGCTGGTTGATCAGGAAATGGCGTTAATTACCCGTGGTAACAAACAATCTGAACTAAACCTCAGTGATCTGCCAGACGGTTCCGACCTATTAATTGAACAGGCACTGAATGGAGAAAGTGCTTATGGCGAAGATTTGAGCTCATTCCTCGGAAGCCGGACTATGACTATAGCAGTTCCGATTGTAACAAGTGACAATGCAGTCAAAGGTGCTGTTCTACTTCATGAACCGATCCAAATCATTAGCAATACGAGCAAACAAGCTTTAAAAATTCTGTTGATTAGTATGCCAATTGCTCTTTTGATCGCTTTTGTTCTAGCAGCAATTTTTTCCAAGCGTTTAAGTGATCCCTTACACAAATTAGCAAAATCTGCTAATAAAATTGGCAAAGGGGACTATCAACAAAGAAGCGGCATTAAGCGCAATGATGAAATTGGCGACCTTGCCGCATCATTCGATCAAATGGCATCTGATCTATATATCGCCAATCAAAATAAAATTGAAGCCGAACAAAGACGACAGAATTTTCTGGCTAATATCTCTCATGAATTGAGAACTCCGATTGCAGTAATGCGAGCTTCTTTGGAAGCTCTTGCCGATGGAGTCATCACGGAAGATAAAACCATTGATGAGTATTATCAACAAATGATAAATGAAAGCAAATATCTCGAAAGATTGGTTGCTGATCTTTTTGAATTATCACGTTTACAGGATCCCGATTTTTCAATCCAATTTGAAAACACAGATTTGCACGAAATTTGTCAAGATGCTCTCGAAGGAATGCGAGCTCTTGCTACTGAAAAATCCATTAAACTGAATTTTGAAAAACAAGGTTCGAATTTCAGTATCTGGGGTGATTATGCGCGATTGCGTCAGATGATTTTAATCATTCTTGATAACGCAATTAAGTTTTCCCCGGAGAATGAAACAGTTAACTTAATTTTGAAAAATGTTGATAACAAATTATTAATTATGATTCAGGATCATGGTTCAGGAATTCCTGCTGAAGATTTGCCGTTTGTTTTTGAAAGATTTCATAAACAAACCACAGAAGAAAATAAAAAAGGCAGTGGTCTCGGTTTGGCAATTGCTCGCGAGATCGCAAAGAGGCATGATTTAGATATTAGTGTAGAAAGTTCAATTGGAAAAGGCAGTCTCTTTATCATCAAAACTGCCTGAAATTTGTAATTGGAAAATGCTACTAGAGCATTATTATTCAATTATTTAATTGTTCGATTATACCATTGCATACTCATGACCTTATTAGATTATTCAATTTCAATTATAGAATAAATATATGATGTGTATTTTATGCAATAATAACTAAGCTTTCAATGTAGTTCATGGTTATTTTATCAAAATTTTTGATTATTCTACTAGATTACTCTGAAATATTAGGAGTTGAACTTGCACATTTTTTAACTTATCTAATGAGCTAAAGATCCAGCCTTAAACTGTGTACAAGTTCTTTAATAGAATAAGCTCGTAAAATGGGAATTTCTCAAAAACCTGGTTTCAATAAATCAATATTTACATAATCCAGATTTTTGAGACAAAACTAAATAAGTAATTCATTCACTTCTTATAGTGAGTCACCAAAATCTTGGCGGAAACGTTTGACAATTTTTTCTTGCCAGTCGGAAACCGGTTTCAGTTCACCCACAAAGAAGCGTAATATCTTCGGTTCAAGTGTAAATTCTAAACCTTCGATTAATTCACGATTTTCCCAAAGCCAATGAATTCGATCAATCGCAAATTCAACTTGACTTAAAGTAAATACACGACGCGGCATAGCACAACGCAATAATTCCATTGAAGCAAAACGTTCGGATCCGTCAAGATTACGATCTTCACTGAGCGTACCGCGTTCCATACCGCGGATACCACCCGCCAAGTATACAGCAGCAGCCAAGGCAGCAGCAGGATATTGATTTTGCGGAATGTTCGGTACAAATCTCATTGCATCAAGGTGACAGCCGAGTCCTCCCGGGGGTGTTACCACCGGAACACCACGTTTATCCAACTCTTCAACCATATATTTGATAAAGAGCGGTCCTTGGGAAATCATTTCCATATCCATTGTTTCTTCTAAACCGACCGTAATAGCCGCAATATCTTTTACCGACATACCGCCGTAAGTGTGGAAACCTTCGTTTAAGACAATCAATTCTTTTAATTTGACCACCAGTGGACCTTCACGCATTGCAATACCACCGCCGCGTGCAAAGCCCAATTTTCTCGCGGAGAAATAAATAATATCACAAAGATCGCCGACAACTTTGGTTATTTCTCTGATCGTCAAATCCTGACAATCAGGATCTTCAATTTTCATAAAATACAGGTTGTCTTGTAACAAGGATGCATCCAAAACCAAAGGAGTATCATATGAACGACATACTTCAGATGTTTTTTTCAAATTATCTAAAGAAAATGGTTGACCGCCAATCAAATTGGTACCTGCTTCAAGTCTGACGAACGGAATACGTTCATGATTTTTTTCAAAAACATCTTTCAACATACCGATGTCAATGTTACCCTTAAACTTTAAATTGCTCTCACATTCCAAAGATTCAGGTGGTAATAATTCAACAACTTCACCACCGCAACGCACTATATGTGACTTCGTAGTCGTAAAGTGATAATTCATCGGAACAATATCACCCGGTTTAACTAAAAGATCAGACAAAACTTTTTCACAGCCACGACCTTGATGTGCCGGTAAAAAATGATCCATACCAAATAGTTCTTTGACTTTAGCTTCTAACTGATAAAATGATTCACTTCCCGCATAAGCATCATCCGCATTCATCATTGCTGCTAACTGATTGTCACTTAAAGCATTAACACCGCTATCTGTTAACATATCGAGAAAAATATCTTTATTGTGCAGCAAATAAAGATTACTCTTTGCCTCTTGTAATTTTTGTAAGCGTTCTTCGACCGGTAACAAATTCAATTTTCGAACTAAATATACTCTATGACGCTCTAAAGGAATATCTTTACCACTAAAAAAACGAATCTCTTTCATATTATTCTCCTTACAATTTGATTTATTCTGTTAACTTAAAAATTAGAATATGTCTTCTATTTTAATTAACATAGCTTTTTGAGTTCGATGAAAAAATATCTATTTGCTATTTCTTCACTTACGGAATCAAAATTAAATTTGAGGACTATTTCCTCAGGCTACCAAATTCTTTATGTGCTTATGTTTGATGGAGAAATAAAAAAACGCCCCATCTTGTATTCACACAAGAGGACGTTTAGAAAACGTGTTACCACCTCTTTTTATCTTAGTCTCACGGCTAAGACCTCAACGGGTACGACTGACTATACCTATAAAAGTCCTAAAGATTATTAATCAGCTTATACCCTTACGCTATCACGGGCGCACCCGTCGTCTCCTACTCATAATTTTCAGGACGCTGCTCTCGAGATGTATTCAATCAGTTTCCGTTTTCTGCCTTGCACCATCCGGCATATCTCTTGAAACTTTCACTGACCTACTTGTTCCCGGTCATCGCAATTCTTATTAAAAATATCACGTCGGAAGAATTTTGTAAACCCTTATTTTAAAAAGTTAAATACTCTATAAGAATTGCAACGATAAGTTGCAAATTAAATGAAATTTAAATCAGTGAAAGTTCTAGTTAACTGTGCTCAGTCATTGAGGATCAATTGTTTGACACAAATAGAATCATTTGATAATATAGCAAAGCAGTTAAGAACTAATGGCTAATTAATTGCTAAAATGCGGGATTAACTCAGTGGTAGAGTGTCACCTTGCCAAGGTGAAAGTCGCGAGTTCGAATCTCGTATCCCGCTCCACCAAATGACCGCCGCATCATTACTGATTGATTAGCGGTCATTATTTATACGGCAC
>JAAYNE010000138.1 GCA_012521015.1 Clostridiaceae bacterium
GAACTTTCTGATTAGGAGGTTTATTTATGTCAGAATTCGAATTGAAACAAAAATCAGTATCTACCAATAAAACAAGCAACAGCAGTCGTACACATTGGATTGCTAAAACCGGAATATTATCAGCAGCGGCAATCATTTTAATGTATTTGGAATTCAATTTGCCTTTTATGCCGATATTTTTAAAATTTGATTTTGCTGAAATACCTGCTCTCTTAGGCACTTTTTCAATGGGACCTTTGACGGGTGTGATTATTGAATTAATCAAGAATCTTTCACATTTACCGTTCAGTCATACATCATATATCGGTGAATTAGCAAATTTTTTAGTTTGTAGTAGTTTTGTTTTTATTGCAGGCCTAATTTATCGAAAAAACAAAACTCGCCAATCTGCAATTGTCGGTTTGATTGCCGGAACGATAACGATGACAATAATGGGTGTTTTGGTCAATTATTATATCAACTTACCTTTTTATGCTACAGCAATGGGAATTGATTTGAATACAATTATCGGTATGAGCAATAGTGTAGGTAATAAATTAGTTACCGACATGAAAAGTTTGCTTGCTTTTGTCTTTGTACCTTTCAACATTTTCAAAGGTGTGGTTATTTCGATCATTGTCATGTTGATTTATAAGAAATTAAGTCCGATTTTGCATAAATGAAATGACATATTCTAAAATCGAACGATTTAAATTGCCACTACAACCATCTCATGAACACGCATACGCGGATGATTTGAATATTGATTTAGTGAAGATGTGAATAGTCCGGATTTGACAGTTCACATCTTTGCTTTTTAACGTTATAATAAAAAAGATGTTGGGGAGGTAAAGGTTTGTTGAATGCTCTTGGACAATTAGATCAGTTAGTGACCTTTTTTAAGAATTTATTTGATTCGTTGCAAGAGGGTATACTTTTTATAGGTGAGCCGTTAGATATAGCACTTGCGGCAACTGACATATTAATCACCACTTTTATTTTCTATTATATTTTACGTATTGTCAGAGATTCCAGAGCATGGCAACTATTGAAAGGTATTTTATTCATAGTATTTTTAACCATTATCGCCCGGGTTTTCGGTCTGAGTCTCTTAAGTTATTTGTTAATGAACACAATTTCGGTATTTTCACTTGCTTTTGTCATTATTTTCCAACCGGAATTGAGACGGGCTTTGGAAACGGTTGGACGTTCCGGGCTGAGTTTATTTAATCCCCGAGTCGGAGATTATCAAGGGGAAAAAGCTGCGACAACAGTATCGCAAATGATTGAATCGATCACACAAGCATGTGGTGAAATGGCCGAAGCTAATACAGGCGCTCTGATTGTAATTGAACGAACTACCCCTTTGGGAGAATTGCAAAATCAGGAAAATGCTGTAGAGATTGATTCACCGGTTTCTACCAGTTTGATTAAGCAGATTTTTGTTGACAGCACACCACTCCATGACGGCGCTATTTTGATTCGTTATGGTCGAATTGCCGCTGCCAGAATCCATATACCATTATCTGACAATTATCATTTGCGAAAAGACTATGGAACCAGACATCGTGCTGCAATTGGTGCGAGTGAAATGGGTGATGCACTTGCAATTGTAATTTCCGAAGAAAAAGGTACGATCAGTATTGCGATTGAGGGCAGATTGTATGTTTTGGAGAATAGTGATGCACTAAGAACTCAACTCTATCGTTTCCTTTTACCGGATGAAGAGAAAACTAAAGGGCGTTTTCGTTTATTACGCAGAAGAAAAAAAAGCAAATTGATGCTCGGACCTAAAATCCCAAAAACTAGACGTATTCTGCTGATTTTTGTTTCTTGGATTTCTGCTTTTGCCTTATGGCTTTATGTACAGGCTACTGTTAATCCGATTGAAGCAAAATCTTTCTCTGTTCCTTTATCTTTCGAAAATGTGGAGATTTCGCAGGAAAGGGGTTTTGAGATTACATATCCCACGAAAAACATTCAAATAACTTTGACAGGACGTAAGAATTTGTTAGATAGTATGACAAATCGAGATCTCGATGCTTATGTAGACTTAGCTCAAATTGAAGAAGAAGGAATACAAACAATCACAATTAATATTTCGAAAAACACACCATTGTATACGCGAACTGATCATATAACACCAAATGAAGTAACTATAGCGGTTCGTAAGATTGAAAAATGATATTTTGAATTAATACTTTAGAAGAATTTTGTTTGAAAGAATTTTGGAGGAATAATGACTAGATTATTTGGCACTGATGGGGTGCGAGGTATTGCAAATAAAGAATTAACACCGGATTTAGCTTTTCGTTTAGGTTTTGCCGGGGCACAAGTTTTAACCGGTGAGATAAGTCACAGACCGATTATTTTAGTTGGTACTGATACAAGAATATCTTGCGGAATGTTAGAATCTGCATTGGTTGCCGGTATTACATCAGCCGGAGCGGACGCTTTTTTGGCAGGGGTTGTTCCAACGCCCGGTATAGCATATTTGACGCGTAAATATAATTGTGATGCGGGAGTTATGATTTCAGCATCGCATAATTCATATGAATATAACGGAATCAAATTTTTTGCCAGTACAGGCTATAAATTACCGGATGAAATAGAAGATCAGATTGAGCAAGTAATTTATGAATATAAAGAAGATGTTTCAAGGCCGATTGCCAATATGATCGGTCATCGTATTCAAAAACCAAATTCAGCACGCGATTATGCGGAACATCTGAAACGACGCATGAGTGTTGACCTCAGTGGCATGAAAATAGCTCTTGATTGTGCTAACGGTGCAAGTTTTCATATTGCGCCGGGGATTTTTGCAGATTTAGGTGCGGATGTAGTTTCAATCGGTATTGAGCCGGATGGCGAGAATATCAACCTTAATTGTGGTTCAACCAATCTGACCAGACTGGGTCATACGGTCAGACGTGAAGGTTGTGACATCGGGATTGCTTTCGATGGTGACGCAGATCGGATGTTGGCAATTGATGAGAACGGCACAATGATAGATGGTGATGGGATCATTGCGATTATAGCAAAAGGGATGAAAGACAGAGATATTTTACGTGATGGCAAAGTTTGCGTTACTGTGATGAGCAATCTCGGTTTTGATATTTTTGCCGATCAAATAGGTATTACTGTACATAAAGCACAAGTCGGCGATCGCTATGTCTTAGAAGAAATGTTAAAATCAGGTATCGTTTTAGGTGGCGAACAAAGTGGTCATATTATTTTATTGGAACATACAACTACCGGTGACGGTTTGTTAAGTGCCCTTGCATTGTTAAAGACTTTGAAGTTATCTGACCAACGTCTTTCGGAAGCTCGTTTAATCATGAAACCCTTACCGCAAGTTCTAAAAAATGCTCAGATTGCCAACGAACGCAAAAAAACGGCAATGGAAGATGAAGATGTAAAAAAAGCAATCGCACAAGAAGAAGCCAGATTAAAAAATAAAGGTCGCATTTTGGTCAGACCATCCGGAACTGAACCGCTAATTCGGGTTATGATTGAGGGAGAAGATAAAAAAGAAATTAATATTATGGCGGATCGCCTTATTGATTTATTAACGAGTCGATACGGAATCTGATATGTCACAAAAAAGAGCATTAAAAATCGTAGGGATTTTGGTATTAGTCAGTGTTCTGGCATTGACAATCAATGCAATTTTAATCAAAAAGTTTCCGGATAAATTCGGAGTAAAGAAAAATTTGCAACAAATTGTAGATACTGATCCCAAGAGTAAAGTTGAAGCCGATGAGTTGCCGATCAACGAAATGGAAATAGCCAACACGATGAAAAACAATCGTAATGTCTGGAGTTGGCCTTATGATTCGGCTGTTCCTGTTTATCATCATGCTAATTTAGATATTTATTCAGGCAAAATTAAAGAAGAAGGTGCATTAAACGGCATTACTGTTTATCTTGCAATGGACCCGATAATTAAGGATAGTGTTACTGATTCCTATAGCCGAGAAGATACTATTCCGGATGATTTTTCTGAAAGTGGACCGGCAGATACTTTGTCTGATAATGATTTTGTTGAACTGAAAGGGGCAGGGATTGAAAATCTGATTGGAGAAAGTCATGAACTTGCCGACGTTACAGATGATTCAGAGATTTCAATTGAAATAATTCCCAATGCTTTGATTGACAAAAGCGGTCTTCAAACAAATTTGGATAATATTCTACAATATACCAAGGAAAATTTGATATCTTTAGGAGCGGAAGTAATTATTCTTGATAAAAAATATCAAACAGATACGCAAAAAGCGGCTTTTATCGGACAAAACATTTTAAAGGATTTTTTTGTGGAATTAGCTGAACAAAATTTCAAAAGCGAGCGTTTAGAAAGTTTGATCGAACCGTTAAAAACAGTTCAAAGTTCATCAGATAATCAACAAGCAATTGATGGTTTCTTTCCTAATATAGGAGTTTCTAAAGACCAAAGATTGTTGCTTGATGTTGAACGTCAATATACAGATAGAATATTTATCAATATCCAATATGGCGAATCGGAAGAAATTTCCGGCAGTCGGGTTTTTTATCTTGGCAATGAAACTGCTGCGATTGGTGCGAAATCTGAAACAATTAATGCTGGAAATACTGAGAAACCGGCATATATCGGTTATTTAATTGAAGATCGCAAACGTTTTGCCAATTTGTCAGAGAAAAACATCAGCCAACTAATTCCGGGTTTAGCGTATAATGGTGAAGAAGCAGTAGTTGAGCAAATTATTCCCAGTCTACGTTTAATTAATTTGACATCGCTAGAAATTGAGATAGGTCAAAAGAACAATAACTTCGATTTACAGATTTTAAATTCTGCTGAACAACAAAAAATCTTTGCTGAAGCAATTACCAATGCTTGCTATGAATTTTATTGCACCGATTTACAATAAAATTTAAATCAAAACGTATGAGTATATGTTAGCCGGAAAAATTCCAATTTGTTTAAAAAATCATTATAAATTTGATAGAAATTCATGCGTTTTCCAAGTCCGCAACGAATCATTGAGCTTGACTCGGTGAGCAAGGACTGAAAATCATGAATTTCTATTTGAAGCTAAAATAATTAATCAATTATTTGTCCGGTTACAATAACATGGCCGGTATTGTCGGGAGAATATACTATATTCTGCAATCCGGTTGGCAATTTTATATTTGAATTAAGGGGTTGTCTTGTAATGAGATACTTATCATAATGATAAAATTTGTTTGGCTGTAATAAATTAATGTATTCCTCAAACGTGATAAATTTTTGTTGGATAATTTTAGAATGAGGTAACCCAACATAACGCAAATGCCAAGGTTCAAAAGATATACCGGTGATATCTTCCTTGTCTTTGGGATAACGAATTATAAAACCGAAATCATAACAATTTTTGTTGACATATTGTCCGGCTTCACTTTCAAGGAAATTCATTCCGGCATGCTCAAATACGTAAACATCAACTGCCAAACCGGTATGATGTTCACTGTTACCCGGCGGCAAAGCTAATTCCGGATCATTTGCCTGGAGCTCTGCTTGCTCTTCAACAGAACGATAGACCGAACTGACATACATCTTATCTCCGGTGTTTTCAGTCACTGCAGCCGACAATTGTGCATATGCATCTAAAATAGCAACATTCATTTGCACACCGCTATCTTTGTATTCTGCCATTTGTGGCACGAAACCTTCCGGTAAAGCATGTGCTTTATTGAGTAGAATTAAACTTTGTTCTGAACGCCATTCCGTTTGACTGTTTAAATCAAAACCTTGCAAATTAATTTCAGAATATTTATTTTCCTTAAATGAAATATGATTATCGTTACGCCCTAAGAAAGATCCTTGTACGCGATATAATAATTCAGGCTTACTGACCAAAATAATTGTCATTACCAGTAATATAATGCATAAACTTCCGATGATTATTTTTATAATATTCAGTTTATTATTTTTCTGATTTTTGTTTTTTTTATTACTCATAAAATATTATATATAGATTATAGATTACTAACTTGTTCAATAATACTATTATAATGTCCAATATACAGAATCACATATTATTTTCAATAGGTTGAGCCTTTTTTATTTTTGGATATTAATTCTCAGCGACAATTATATCAATATTGTACTGTTGTAACGATTCCATAGAAGAAACATCTATACCAGAATCGATAATAATATGATCGATTGATGAAATCTCAAAATTATTTACCAAAGCGTTAACAAAGAGCTTTTCATTATTGACTAAAAGATACATATTTTCTGAATGCTTGCGAATGAGATCCCTGGGTATACCATATTCATCAAAATCTGAAATATATCCTGTTTTTAAATTTAAGCCGGTACAACTCAAAAAAGCTTTATCAACATTAAAATATTCCAAGGAATGCTTCGTAATGTTCCCAACAAAAACATTCCCTGAATGCGAAAGTTCGCCTCCCAAAGAAATTACTTTGTTATTAGAGTTTTGCAATACTTGAATGACCGGCAAAGAGGGGGTGATGATTGTTAAATTAGAAAATTTACTTAGCCAATATGCAAAATAAGTCATAGTATCACCAGTATCTATCAGAATAGCATCCCCGGGAGATACAAAATTGGTAGCAAATTTTGCCACTATTTGTTTATTTATATCAGCGGTATCCAAGAAATGATCCCGGGAGTTTACTTGAAAATTATAAATTTTTTCTGAAAGATTGTCGGGATGCGTATTGATTAGAGTTTTGTTCAGAATAATTGCTCCACCATGTACACGTTTAATAATCCCTTTATTTTGAAGCATACCTAAATCGCGTCTTATAGTTTCATAAGAAACATCACATAGGCTAGCCAATTCTGAAGACTTAATAGTTTTTTTATCATATAAATGTTGTAAAATAAAATTTTGTCGTTCTTTTGCTAACATTAATTTTTCCTTTTACCGAACAATTATATCTAAAAACATCTGTCAAGAACAATCATTCTGAAAAATATTTTTTATTATTATATCACTAAATTTTATACTAAATACTATAGAATAAGAAGCGTTTTTTCAAAAAGCACACATAAACACACAATTAAGCACAGTTGTTTTGTTGATATTGATAGACTAAATAATGATTTTTTAGACTTTTATCACAAAAAAATGTTTGTGAAATGGATTTAATCTCAAGAATGTACAAATATTGTGTTTGTGTATATAATAAATTGTGTGGATTCATTTGCAATACAAAAATATGCTCATTTTTGTGAATGCAAGTGCTTATACTAGTTATCTAAGGAGGAAAAAATGAAAAAAATGAAAAAAATACTTTCTATTTTGTTAGTGTTGCTTTTGGTATTTTCCATAGTAGCATGTGGCAGTAAGAAAAAGGAAGACGATGCAAAGAAAGACGATGCAAAGAAAGATGATGCTGCCGAGGAGTCATCAGAGGAGCCAGCCTCTAAGGATTCTGAAGAATCTTCGAAGGGAGAAGTAGTATTATTTGTCTCAGCAGCAGGAGCTTTAGACGATCGAGCATTCAATTCAGCGTGCTGGTTAGGCATTCAAGATTTTTGCGGTGAGACTGGTAAGACATATGCATATTATCAACCTACAGAAGATACAGTTGAAGCTCAAATGGTTATATGTGATACAGCAGTAAAAGCTGGTGCTAAGTTTATCGTTATCAGTGCCGACCAATTCAAATTGTCTGCAGTAGAGATGCAGGAAAGTTATCCGGATGTAACTTTTATCATTTATGACTCAATTCCTACTACTGCCGAAGGTGAAGAAATAATTGCTGATAATTTAAAATCAATTCTATTTAAGGAGCAAGAAGTTGGTTTCTTGGCAGGATATGCTGCAGTACAAGATGGTTATACAAAATTGGGTTTTGTTGGCGGTATGCCTGTTCCTGCAGTTGTACGTTTTGGTTATGGATTTGCTAAGGGCGTAGATCGTGCAGCTGAAGATTTAAATGTTGATGGAGTAGAACTAATGTATAGTTATTTTGGTAATTTTGAGGCTACTCCCGACAATCAAGCAAGATGCGCTTCTTGGTATCAAAATGGAACGGAAGTAATTTTTGCTGCGGCAGGTCCTGCAGGTGCTTCCGCTTTTAAAGCTGCTGAAGATAATGATGGTGTCGTAATAGGTGTAGATTCAGACCAATCTGCTGAGTCTGAAACTGTTATATCTTCCGCGATGAAGGATTTACGTAATCTGACATATAAAGCCCTAAAAGAATGGGATGAAGGGACCTTTAAAGGTGGTGTTGTCGAAACATATGGTAGTGCTGAAGGTGGTGTAGCACTTCCCATGGAAACTTCGAAATGGAAGAATTTTTCACAAGAAGATTATGATGCATTGTATGAAAGGTTAGCCAAAGATGAAGATGGTATAGCAAGTTCTATCCCTTCAAATACAGATTACGATGACCCCAGCCAAATCCCACTAGAACGTACTAAAATTACTTATGTTCAATAGTTAATTTATTTATTGTAACCAATCTTAAGGGTCAGACTTTATAATAAGTTGACCCTTAAGAACTAGATTGACAAGCAACAAACTGCAATAAAGTAAGCCATAGGGGGTAATGAGGTTGGAATATGTACTTGAGATGCGTGATATAACGAAAGTATTTCCCAATATAGTTGCAAATGATCGCATCACATTGAAAGTTGCAGAAGGTGAGATTCATGCAATTTTAGGAGAAAACGGTGCAGGTAAATCTACTTTAATGAGTGTGCTATTTGGTATATATAACCTTGACGAGGGCGAAATTTATGTTCGTGGTAAGAAAACGCTTATTAATAATCCTAATGATGCAAATAATTTAGGTATAGGGATGGTTCATCAGCATTTTAAACTAGTTGAGAATTTTACTGTCCTAGAGAATATTATTCTTGGTGTTGAAACTGCTAAGTATGGAGTACTTCGAGTTAACGAAGCGAGGAGAAAAGTGTTGGAATTAAGCCGGAAATATGGCTTAGAGGTTGAGCTAGATTCTAAAGTTTCCGAAATATCAGTTGCTATGCGGCAGAGAGTTGAAATTTTAAAAATGCTCTATCGAGATAATGATATTTTGATATTAGATGAACCAACAGCTGTCCTGACGCCACAAGAGATCGATGAACTGATTAAAATCATGAAAGATTTAGCAGCTGAAGGAAAATCAATTATTTTTATTTCCCATAAACTAAAAGAAATTAAACAAGTTGCTGATCGTTGTACTATTCTCAGAAAAGGAAAGTATGTAGACACGGTTAATGTTCAGGATGCAACCTTGGAAGATCTTTCGGAGATGATGGTTGGACGTAAAGTTCAATTGGAAGTTGATAAAACGGAAGCAATCCCAGGAGATGTTATCTTAAAAGTAGAAAACTTGTGTGTTAAAGCAAAAGAAAGCAAAAAGTTAAAAGTTAATAATGTTTCTTTTGAACTGCGTAGAGGAGAGATAACATGTATAGCAGGTGTTGACAATAATGGTCAATCGGAATTAGTTTTAGCAATAGCGGGCATGATAGATTCTACCGGGACAATTAGTTTGAATGGTGAGGACCTTTCAAATTCAAATGTTCGTTTTAGGAATACACATGGAATTTCTCATATACCGGAAGATAGACACAAACATGGTCTAGTTTTAGATTTTGATTTGGCCTCAAACTTTATTTTGCAAACTTATTTTAATCAACGGTTTCAAAAAAACGGGTTTCTGAAATTTAATGAAATTAACAGTTATGCAGAAAAATTGATTCAAGAATATGATGTTCGTAGTGCATTAGGGCACGAAAGCATCGTACGTGACATGTCTGGTGGTAATCAGCAAAAAGCCATTTTAGCAAGGGAAATGGATAGAGAGCACAGCATGTTGATTGCTGTACAGCCAACGAGAGGATTAGATGTAGGGGCTATTGAATTTATCCATAAACAATTAATTAAGGCCAGAGATGATGGTAAGGCAGTCCTTCTAGTTTCATTAGAATTAGATGAAGTAATGGATGTTTCAGATCGTATCTTGGTTATGTATGAAGGTGAAATAGTGGCTGATGTTTTACCTAAAAATGTTACATTCCGAGAGCTAGGGTTGTATATGTCCGGTTCGAAAAAAGGAGAAGAATATGAAGCGATTGTTGCTAAATAAAGGGTTTAATAGTTTTTTGGCATCTCTTGTTTCTGTTATTTGTGGACTGATTATCGGTTTAGTAATTATGTTCATTTTTAATCCTCAAGGAGCTTGGGATGGATTTATCATTATGATCCAGGGTGGATTTTCTGATAGCGCAAGAGGTATTGGTAATGTTTTATATTATGCGACATCATTTATCTTAATTGGTTTGTCGGTCTCCTTTTCTTTTCAAACAGGTGTTTTTAATATTGGGGCTATCGGGCAATTCACAATAGGCTCATTTGTTACTATATACGTGGCACACCATGGGACCTGGTTACCAGCACCTATTCAATGGCTTGTTGCGATCATATGTGGTGGAATTGTTGGAGCTTTATGGGGTATCATCCCCGGAGTTATGAAAGCATATAAAAATGTTAATGAAGTCATATCATGTATCATGATGAACTATATAGCCATGTATTTGGTAAACCAATTGATTTACGATAGTCTATATGATAATTCTTTAGTAGGTACAAGGTATGTTCCAACTACTTCTTTGATGCCAAGAGTAGGTTTGGATAAAATTTTTCCCGGCTCATCGGTAAATCTCGGATTTTTTATAGCTCTATTAGTATCAGTATTGGTTTATATACTGTTATATAAAACCACGTTTGGATTTGAATTAAGAGCATGTGGTTTCAATCCAAATGCCGCACATTATGCAGGTGTGAACGAAAAACGTAATATTGTTCTTGTAATGATTATTGCCGGATTTTTAGCAGGCTTGGGTGGTGGCATTTTACATTTATCCTCAATTAGCAAGTATTATAAAATTTCTGAAGTTTTCTTGAATGAAACAAATTATGCAATTCCAATTGCTTTATTAGCCAATACACATCCAATTGGTGTCATAGCATCAGGCATATTTATCTCTTATATAACAGTTGGCGGAACTCTGATGCAGGGTCAGGGTTTTCCAGTGGAAACAGTAGATATGATAACAGCTGTTATCATATATTTTGCGGCCTTTTCTCTTGTTTTCAAACAATTCTTTACTAGAATAACGACTTTAAAATTTAATAAAGCGAATAAGAAGAGGATACAATAGGGGGTAAAAATTACTATGCAAACCTTGTTATTTATTTTGAGACAAACGTTAAGTTTTTCTATACCACTTTTAATAGTAGCTTTGGGCGGGACGTTTTCTGTTCGTAGCGGCATTACTAATATTGGTTTAGAGGGAATGATGGTAATGGGTGCCTTGACAAGTATTAGTTTTGTTCGCATGACCCAAGATAATATAAGTAGTCAAAATCAACTTTTAGTTGCAATAATAATTTCAATTATTGCAGGGATGTTAATTTCATTGTTACATGCATTTGCATCTGTGAACTTGAAAGCGGATCAAATTATTTCAGGTCAGGCTATCAATACATTTGCACCTGCGTTTTCAGTTTTTGTTTCACGAATTATTTTTGGAGAGCAGATTATTGTTTTCAATAATACCTTCAGAATTGATGAAATTCCCCTATTATCAAAAATTCCGATCATAGGAGATATATTTTTTAAAGATACTTACATAACAACATATTTGGGGATTATTATTTATTTAATATCTTCATTTGTTCTTTTTAAGACAAGATTTGGTTTGCGTTTGAGAGCATGTGGTGAATATCCACAAGCACCTGACTCTGTTGGTATTAATGTAAGCAAGATGAGATATATTGGAGTTCTAATTTCTGGAGCCCTATGTGGACTAGGAGGATTAGTGTACGTTGTGCCTAATAGTACAAATTTTAATTCAACAGTTTTTGGTTATGGGTTTTTAGCAATGGCAGTGATGATTTTCGGGCAATGGCATCCTACAAAAATATTATTTGCATCTTTATTTTTTGGTTTATTAATGACATTTTCTTCTACATATTCCGGTATACCGTTTTTAGTAAGTTTAGGGATTCCTTCAAATTACTACAAAATTTTACCTTATGCGATGACTTTGATTATTCTAGTATTTAATGTAAGCAGTTCTAAAGAACCTGCAGCAGCAGGCAAACCATTTGAAAAAGGAATGAGATAAATACTATAACAACAAAATTATTTTAAACAATAATGGAGAGTTTTATGCTTCAAAGAAACAAGAAATACGAAGTAGTTATTGTAGGGCAATTTACTTTGGATGATGTTGTTTCATCTGAATTACCTACCAGAATTGATAGTCCAGGAGGGGACGGTTTGTACTCGCTAGCCGGGGTCTACTTGTGGAGAAGAGGTAACACAGGCCTTGTTATTCGTTTGGGCGAAGATTTTGATATTGATGTTATTAAAAAAATTGTAGACGATTCGGTTGATTTTTCTGGTGTTGTGAATATACCTGGAGTACCTAACATACATATTTGGAATATGTTTGACCGATATGGTCATCGATATTTTATTAACCAAAGATGGGGTGGACAGGATGAGGATATGGCACCCAGACCAGAAGATATACCTGAAGAATATATAGACGATTCTTTAGGCATACATATTGCGCCGTTTCCAATAGAGTGGAGTATTCCAATGATCGAAAGTATGCCTTTGAATGGAACTTCTGATTTAATTGTTCAAGTGGATCCTCATTTTGATGGAATATTTAAAAAGAATTTTGGCATATGGAAAAAATTACTTAAAAGAATTGACATATTTCAACCTAGTGAAGTAGAGTTTATGCAATTTTTTGGAATTGAGAAACAGTCAGATGTTAGAGGATATATAAAATATATGAGAGAAGTTACGAAAATGGGACCAAGGGTTTGTTGCGTTAAGCTTGGGGATCGAGGAGCAATTTCTTATGATCGTCTGACAGGCGAGGTATTCTGTGTTCCGGCTTATGACTCACAAGTTGTTGATGTAACAGGATGTGGTGATTCTTTTTGTGGAGGCTTTTTGTCAAGTTATGTCTCTGATCAAGATATTTATAATGCTATGGTGTGTGGAGCTATTTCTGCATCTTTTAATATTGAGAAATTCGGGAGCATTCACAATTTCTCTATAGATCCGGAGATTGTATATGACAGATACAAAACATTTAGTGATGAGTTAGAAAAAGTGGATTGCAGAATTATATACTAGTACGAAAAATTATAATGAATAACTACTAATACTTATGATGAGGTTAATCCATGGATAAAAAAATAAATTTAATGTTTGAGCAAATACTTGCTCAGGCAAACCTGTTTGGTGCCTGTTCTGAAGATTTAATAAATCAATGTAAATCTATAATAAATAAAAATAATTTATCTAAAAAAATAAGGAAAATTTTTATAACTGGCTGTGGGGATTCATATTTTGCCGGTTTGGCTTTGAGGGGTTTCTTCAAAAGAAATACAGGAATCCACACTGAAGTGTGGCAAGCACTTGAATTTTCCAGATATATTTGTCCTTACGAAGTCAAAGATGATTCTTTAGTTATTTCGATATCATCCTCAGGCAAGGTAGCAAGAACAATTGAGGGAGTTATTAGAGCAAATCAATGTGGAGCGTTTACTGTTGCTATTACAAGTGATGCAGAGAGTAAATTAGCGAAGGTTTCTAAAGGTAAGATCAATATAAGTATTCCGGATAGCATTGGCTTGGTTCCGGGAACGCAATCATACCATGCTTCCTTATTATCACTATATGTGCTTGCAATGTCTTTGGGATTAGAAAATGGTTGTATTGATAAGGAAACATTTAATAAGTTAATACTCAATTTAGAAAAAGCTGGAGATTCGATCCGTTCGACTGCAGAGGTCAATATTAGTTTAGTTAAGAAGTATGTGAAAGCTTATTATTCAGAGGATAGTACTTCTAAAGTTGATATGATCCATGTATTGGGAAGTGGACCCAATTGGGGAACGGCCCAATTTGCGTCTATGAAATTTTTAGAATCAGCAGGTTTTGATTGTGTTCCGCAAGGTATAGAAGAATGGGCACATTCGCAATATTTTACAACTAGACCCGGTGTTCATACTATACTGATTGTGCCCAATGGAGAATCTCGATACAGGGCAATGGAAATTATGGAGGCGATTAGTGTACAAGATGGAAAAAAAATTGTTATTGGAGAGGATGATGACATAGAGTTGAGACGAAGTGCGGATATATACTTTCCTATTTTTGACTTTAAGGGGTTTGATGAAGATCTTTCTCCTCTAGTTTTTGCCATTCCTATTGAAATTTTATCCATGTTTTTAAGTGAACAATTGGGGAGAATAGGTTTTGGTTTTGATGAAAAACCATGGCTAAAAGAGGAAAATTTTAGGCAGATTTATCATTCGAAAATTGAAAGGATGCGTGAAGTTTGATGGCAGAAGAATTGGGTAATTATGCTATTGCAAATCGAGTTAAATATGATACGCCTGACAGACCGGGTAAACCGGAATGTATTTTAAAACCAAAAGGATTAATTGCTGTAGTAGGTACAGAGTCTCTTCCCGGTACTGCTTCTTGCACCAACTCAATTCGTGAAATTATTGATTTGGCCACAGATGAAGCTAAGCGCCTTTATGCATCGGGGATAAGAAATATCATGATTCAAAATGTTAATGATGTTCCAATGTATGTTAATGTTGGTGCGCATATTGTTTCTGCGATGAGTGCGATTTGTTATGCTATACGTAATACTCTACCGGATGATTGTATAATGGGGGTGAGTATTTTAAGAGATGATGGAGAAGCAATTGTATCTGTGGCAAATTCTACGGAAATGGACTACATCAGACCGAAATGTTACGTGGGAGCAGTTGTAGGTGTTGATGGAGTTCATCAAGGCATTATAAATGAGGTGTTGGAGACTAGATATAAATTAAAATGTAATGTTCAGATTTTCCCGGATATACATGATCGTAGTACATCGCCTTTGGGTAATGTCGATATAATTGATGCAGTTGCACAGGCTGTTAGCTCTGGATTATGTGATGCAGTTAATATTACCGGCAAAAATTTTGATGAATCAATTTTCTTAGCAAAGAAGGTAAAAGATGCTTTTCCTAACTTGTATGTCAACTTAGGGGGGGGTGCTAATGCTAAGAACTTATCAGTTGTATACCAACATTTTGATGGGCTATTTGTAGCATCTTGTTTAAAGGACACAGGAAATATGACCGGGAAATTAGATGATGCAAAATTAGCTGAATTTATGGATGCATATTATAATTTATAGGAGAAAAATTGTGAGAAAAATTATTTTAGACGTTGATACTGGCACAGATGATGCAACCGCTATTATTTTAGCGGCGTTATCGAAAGACATCGATTTAATAGGAGTTACAACGGTATGGGGAAATCGTGAAATTGATATTACGACCAAGCATACTTTGATGGTTACAGAGTTAATCGATAGAGATATTCCTGTATATAAGGGATGTAGCGGACCAATGGTTCGTCATCTTTATCGAGATTTACCACCGGAAAAAGCGGAGCTGCCCGAACCTTTTGATGAAAAAGGTCCGGTAGCGTATCATGGTGATTTTAATTTGCCAGAACCTAAGCGAGTGGCAGAAGATATTGATGCTGTCACATATCTGATAAAAACATTACGTACTACAAAGGAAAAAATTACTCTCGTCCCGGTCGGACCATTGACTAATATTGCTTTAGCATTAATAATTGCTCCGGATATTGTTGAAAATATCGAAGAGATCGTCATTATGGGTGGTGGAATGACTCAAAGCAATGCTACAACAGTTGGTGAATCAAATATTGTTAATGATCCCGAAGCAGCTCAAATTGTTAATTTGGCTAATGTTAAAAAAACATGGGTTACATTAGACGCAACTCATACAGCTTCTTTACCTGCTGAATATATTGAGTTTTGTAAAAATTTGCACACAACAATTGGCGATTTCTTTGCAGACATGTTGGTAGAGCGTATTAGGGTTTATAATAAAATGCAACCTTTGTTTGTAAAAGATATTGCTCCCATACATGATGCTTTGTGTATAGCTTACTTGATTGATCCATCTGTGCTGGATGATTTAAGGCATGTGCATTTAGATATTTGTTTAGATAGAGGTCCAGGTATTGGTGCATTTTTAATTGACAATAGACATTTTAGCTTGAAGCCTAATGCATATGTTGCTTACTCAGGTGATAGGGACAAATTTGGTCAAATTGTAATGGATGTATTAAAGAATTCGCAATAGGGAATAGAGAGGTTTTTTATGGCTACAAATTATGAATTTTTTCGATTGAATAAAGGTGCAAATTTAGATCAACAGGACTTAGAATTATATGAAAAAGAAATTACCAAGCTGTATTCAGAATTTAGTGAAACATGCGACGATCTTAAACATATTTTAAATAAAAAATACGATAAAATATATGCTGTTGGTATTGGTGATTCTTTGTACTCTGCGGAAAGTGTCAAACTGGCTGCTTGGAATAATTCCGGGCAACATATTGAAGTCATTGAATCTTATGAGTTCAATTATTATTATATCAACTATATGCCAAAAAATTCATTGGTAATTATTTGTTCTGGTGGTGGACAAGCAGCAAGAACAGTAGAGAGCAGTTACCTTGCACAAAAAAGAGGCGCAACTGTTGTTGCTCTAACTTTGTCACCACATAGTAGACTAATTTCTGCTACAGGGAATACATTATGTTATGTGCCAAATCGAAAAGCGTATATTGATGGAGCATGTAACTATATTGCTTTGGCATCAATGTTACACATTGTTAATATTAAGTTAGGCAGATGGCATGGTAATCTCACAGAAGAAGAAGAGATAGAAGAATACAAAAAAAGTATTAAACTTAGTGTA
Organism: Clostridiaceae bacterium; assembly: GCA_012521015.1. GTDB lineage: Bacteria > Bacillota > Clostridia > Saccharofermentanales > DTU023 > UBA5436. The sequence goes on from JAAYNE010000138.1 coordinate 16,827, forward strand.
GCAGGTTTTGAAGCTGCTATGGGTGAAAATAATAAGAAAATTCAAACTATTGCACAGGAACTTTATGATGGTAATCATGAGAAAATTTTGTTCTTAGGAGCAGGACCTGGATATATTTTAACGGAGTTAGGATGTGCCAAATTTATGGAGCAAGCTGCTTTTGTTTCTATACATCAGCAACTAGAAGAGTATAGTCATGAACAATACTGGATTCACAATCGAAATAATAATAATGATTTTGTTGTTTTAATTTGTCCAGAAGGTAAAACACAAGCCAGATCCCTTGAATTACTAGAAGAGCTAAAGTATTTAGGCTGTACAACTATAGCAATAACAAGTTCTGGATACAATAATGAAATTGAAAAATATTCTGATTACTTACTTGTTGCTCCAACAAATTATGAAGATGAATATTTTTGGTTAGCTGCAGCCAATATTCTTACAAGATTAGCTAATTTTTTCACTGCACATTTAGGATTATCTAATAAGCAATTTGCAAATGACGATCAACCTGCAAAGCATTATAAGGCAATCCAATTCAGTAGGTTTTGTGATGAAGTTGCTGAATTTGATATCCCGTTACCAGATGAAGAAATATTAAGGGAAAAGGGACCTCATGGTTTGGAATTTAACAAAAAATGAGTATTATATATCATCATTGCTTTTATTTTGAGGACAGATATCTATGATTTTATCGGGAAAAGAAATTGAAAAGCGTCAAGGAAAAGATATTATAATTGAACCATTTTCACGGGAAAATTTGAATCCTAACAGTTATAACTTGCACTTACATAATGAGTTAATAGTTTATGATGAACCTGTGTTGGATATGAAAAAAAACAATAATTATAGAACAATAGTTATACCTGAAGATGGTTATATCTTAATTCCTAATAAATTATACCTAGGCAGAACTGTAGAGTTTACGGAAACTCATGGTTACATACCAATGTTGGAAGGAAGATCTTCTGTCGGGAGATTGGGTATTTGTATCCACGTGACAGCAGGTTTTGGAGATATTGGTTTTAAGGGATATTGGACCTTAGAGCTATTTTGTGTACAACCTGTTGCTATATATCCTCATATTGAGATTTGCCAAATTTACTATCACCATATAGATGGCGATTATGATGAATACTCCAGTAACAAATATCAAAATAATAAAGGAATACAAACAAGTCAGATTTACAAAGAATTTTCTATATGATGGCATTCTTATTAAGTTAACAGAACAATTATTAACATAGGGAGGTAATATGGAAAAGAAAAAACTAATTTTAGATTGTGATCCGGGGCATGATGATGCGGTTGCTTTAATGATGGCGGCAAACAATCCTCATTTTGATTTATTGGGAGTAACAACTGTACGTGGCAATCATACTCTAGAAAATACGACAATTAATGCATTAAATGTATGTCAATATCTTGGGTTGGATGAGCTGCCTGTTTCAAGTGGATGTGCCATTCCATTAGTTCGAATTCCGCCTAAAACAGAAGAAAGAGTTCATGGTGAAAGCGGTTTAGACGGACCTGTTTTTGAAAAATTAACAAAAAGAGTAACTGGTGCAAGAGCTGTCGATTTTATAGTAGATCAAGTGAAAAAATTTCCAAACAGAGTGACACTGGTTGTGACTGGACCAATGACCAACATAGGTTTAGCTCTTCGTTATGCACCTGAAATTATTTCTCTTATTCCAGAAATTGTATTTATGGGTGGTTCTTGGCAATATGGCAATGTTACTCCGGCTGCAGAATTTAATATTTTTGCCGATGCGGAAGCTGCGGATATTGTATTCAGAAGCGGTATACCACTAGTTATGATGGGTCTTGATGTTACACGACAAGCTTTATGTTATCCGGAAATTATTGAAAGAATGGCCAACCATAAGAATGTAGCAGGAAAACTATTTGTTGATTTAATGCATTTCTTTTCTATGGCGCAAAAAAAAGTATTTGGATGGGCCGGTGGTCCTTTACACGATCCCACATGTATTGCGTATTTAATGGATCCTAGTGTTATTGAAACGAAAGAGATGTATGGCGAGATTGATACTTCTAGTGGACCTAGTTATGGAAGAACAAATTGTGATGTATTCTTGTTAGAAGGAAAACCAGCAAATGTGAAAGTATCCGTCAAGATTGATGTTGATAAGTTCTGGGATATTGTAGAAGAATGTATTAAACACTATAATTAGGGAATAGTGTTTAATAATTTTATGAATATATCTGATGTGTTGTTAAATAATGTAGATATTCATAATTGTGGTACCTATCAAACAAATTGGTAGGTACTTCCTGTATGATATATGTGATTGATTTACTTCGTGGACAAAAGGTTTGATGTAAGCCGTGCTACCCGTGCTATTGACTTGTCTGATAGAGGTTCGCTATAATAATTCTTGCTGAAAATTGCCCATTTAGCTCAGTAGGTAGAGCGCATCCATGGTAAGGATGAGGTCGCCGGTTCAATTCCGGCAATGGGCTCCAACATTCAAAGCACTGATATATAAGGGTTTCGGTGCTTTTTTATTTTGCAGATTTTTGTTCGGGTTTGTTTTTGTCCTGAATTTTGTCCCTTCGATTTTAGATTGATTAAGATATAAGCAGATTATTTCAAGAAAATAGTAGATATGTTATCATAGAATAAAATTAAAAGGAATAGTTTGATGGTCTTAAATAGAGGATTATTTATAACGTTTGAAGGGATCGACGGTTCTGGAAAAACACTGCAATTAAAGCTTTTGACTGCTGACTTGGAAAAGGCAGATTTAAAGTATTTATTATTAAGAGAACCAGGGGGAACTTCAATTAGCGAACAAATACGTAAGATCTTATTGGACCGTAAAAATAAAGAGATGTCGGCTGAAACGGAGCTTCTATTATTTGCTGCAGCAAGGGCTCAATTAGTAAAGCAGATAGTGGAGCCGGCTCTCGCTGCAAAGACAATTGTAATTTCAGATCGTTTTTTTGATTCAACTACTGTTTATCAAGGCTATGGCCGTGGTATGAATGTCGATTTTGTCCACAGGTTGAATAATTTTGCCACACAAGGATTACAGCCGGATTTGACTTTTTATTTTGATATATCTGTAGAAACTGCACTTGATAGATTGAAAAACAGAACTGAAAAAGCTGACCGTATTGATCTTGAAAGTCAGATTTTTATGGAAAAAACACGGTTAGGATATTTGCAGATTGCTGAGGAAAATCCGAATCGTGTAAGAATAATTGATGCAGAGAGGGCTCCGGAAGAAATATATAAAGATTTGAAATTGCAATTTGAGCAAGCTGTAAATTTAATGAAGTGTCGATAATAAGATTAAATCAAGTTGAAAATAATTTGTGGAAATCAGAAATAGGTTGAGAACCAGACAAAAGCAAGTTAAATATAACTTGTAAAAAATTTAAAGTTAGTTTTAAAGGTTTAAGTTTATCTTGGAGGATAGATAGATGAAATTGATTTTAGCTATTGTGAATGATGAAGATACCTCCCGTTTGGTAACTGAATTAAACAAGGCACATTTCCGTGTTACTAAGCTAAGTAGTACAGGTGGATTTTTGCGATCCGGAAATACGACTTTATTAATCGGGGTTGATGAACCTGAATTGAATATGGCTTTAGATATTGTACGGAAAAATTCCAGTAGCAGAAAAGCTACGATTAATACTGCAATGCCACCTACCGGTATGGGCAATTCATACTTGCCATATCCTGTTGAAGTTACCATCGGAGGTGCGACAGTATTTGTAATTGATGTTGATCATTACGAGAGAATGTAATTTGTCTACTGATACGTTAATAGGACAAGTTAATCTAAAAGCTAGATTACAGGATTCTCTCAAGGCAGGGAGTCCTCTTCAGCATGCGTTTTTGTTTGTTGGAGATGCGGGCATGGGTAAAAGGTCTTTTGCCCTTAAGTTTGCCCAAACTATTTTCTGCCAAAATAATAAATTTTCAATAATAAAAAATTCAAATTCTGGTATTTCTGATACTGTTAAGTCATCTAACCTGATTAATGTGAATTTGCGAAATCGAGTAAGCCCGCCGGCATGTAATCAATGTGATTCATGTCGCTATTTTTTGGCAGGAACTCATCCGGACTTTAAACTGATTGATCGCGGTGATGAGCGCATTATCAAAGTTGATCGCATAAGACGTGAAGTTGTGGCAGATATTCAAACCAGACCACAAATTGGCAATCACAAAATATATTTAATCAATATGGACGATTTGAATGAACAGGGCCAGAATGCTTTGTTGAAATCTTTGGAAGAACCACCTGAATACGCAGTTTTTTTGCTTACGACAACTTTGCAGGATAATCTATTGCCGACAATTTTATCCAGAGTTGCAATTTTTAATTTTCAAAGATATAAGGACATTGAAATAAAGACTATATTGCAACAAAAAGAGCTTAATGCCGACTTAGATTTTATCGTACAGTATGCTTCCGGCAATCCGGGCAATGCATTGCAGATAGCACTTGATGAAGATTTCAAAAAGATACGGCAAGAAACAAATGATCTGTTTTTCAAGTTACCGACAACCAATCGGACTGAACTTTTATCCTATGGGATAGATTATTTTAAAGATAATAAAGAATATGCTGATTTAATATTTGATTTATGGCAAGGTTTGATTAGGGATTTATTGGTTCTTTTACGTGATCAAAATTCTGATCAATTGAAACAACCTGATATGAGAACTCATATC
>JAAYNE010000139.1 GCA_012521015.1 Clostridiaceae bacterium
CCTGTGCCAAAGGATTTGACAACCAAGACATTACAGAAGAAATGCCTCGGTATTGAATCTGACATTATCAAACAGCAGAGAGTCCGTAACAAGAACAATGACTTTTCTTCTGAAATCTCTTATGCAAAGAGAACGGAGAAAAAGGAAATTGAAGCAATCATGGATGATGTCCGTGAGAATGACCAGTGCCTGTTCTATGTAGGTGTGACTATCATTCTTATGGCGGATTCCAAGAAAGAGCTTGAGAGTATCACGGAAACTGTTGAAACCATTGGAAAGAGAAACAGCTGTACCATTGATGTGCATTATCTGAAACAGAGGGAAGCACTCAATACAGCACTTCCGATTGGTGTAAGACAGGTGGAAACCATGAGAACCATGCTCACACAGTCCCTTGCGGTGCTTATGCCATTTAATGTGCAGGAGCTGAATGATGAGGGTGGTGTCTATTATGGTATCAATCAGGTAAGCAAGAATATCAATATCGGTAATCGTAAAAAGCTGATTAACGGAAATGGATTTGTATTCGGTGTACCGGGGTCCGGTAAATCCTTCTTCTGTAAGGCTGCGATGGGGCAGGTATTTCTATCAACTGATGATGAAATCATAATCATAGATCCAATGAATGAATACTTTGACATTGCTGCAACTTATGGTGGAACGGTCATCAATATGTCCACTTACACGGACAACTATGTGAATCCTCTTGCCATGGATGTATGGAATCTTGACCAGAACGATACAAAAGGCTGGGTAAGGGAAAAAGGTGAGTTCATGCTTGGTCTTTGTGAACAGTGTATCGGAGACAGTCTCAATTCCCGTCAGAAGTCTATTATTGACCGATGTGTGAGAAAAATGTATATCGACATTGCAAGAAGCAGGGAGAAGTATATTCCGGTTATGAGTGATTTTTATGATATTCTTATGGCACAGCCGGAGGAAGAGGCAAAGGAGATTGCCTTATCACTTGAGCTTTTTGTAAATGGTTCACTTAACATTTTCAATCATCAGACAAATGTGGATGTGGATAACAGATTTGTTGTATATGGTATCAGAGACCTTGGAACAGAGCTTAGTCCTATCACAATGCTTGTTATGATGGAGTCCATCCAGCAGAGAATTGTGGAGAATGGAAAGAGGGGCAAGGCAACATGGCTCTATATTGACGAGTTCCATGTCTTGCTTAATTCCGAGTATTCCGCAAAATATTTGCAGCAGCTTTGGAAGAAAGTAAGAAAACAGGGTGGACTTTGCACAGGCATCACGCAGAATGTCGTGGATCTTCTCCAGAATTATACCGCAACTACAATGCTGGCAAACAGTGAGTTTGTGGCGCTTCTTAAACAGGCGAATACGGATAGCGCTAAGATGGCAGAGGTTATCGGAGTGTCGGATGCACAGCTTCGATTCGTAACTAACAGCCAGTCCGGTATGGGACTGTTAAAGTGTGGAAATGTGGTTATTCCATTCGACAATCAGATTGGAAAGGATACGAGCCTTTATAAGCTCTATAACACAAATATCCATGAGAAGATTGCGGAACAGAGGGCAAAAGAGAATGCTATCACAGAGTAACATTCTGGTAGAACGAATAGCATTTCTGTGGTATAGTTTAGTATGTAGGGTACGGAAGTGCCTTGCATACTAAACTAATAATGTGATTTTAACAAATCGGAATTTGTGGAGTTGCTAAATTCCTATTTTCTTAACGATAACAAACTTGAATTATTTCTTTATTGATTAAAGTTAATAACAATATGTAGAGTTGTTTAAGGAGAATGTACAAATGGAAATCAGAATGTATGAATGTGGTTTTGGGGACTGCTTTAGATTAAGAGAAGCAAATCAAGTTGATTTATATGTTGATTTTGGTATTCACTCTTCTTCTTGGTCTGGAAATGATAAAACAAATAGATTTGATAACGTTATTGCCGATATGAATGAAACAAAAGATTTTCTTTTGACTCATTATCATGATGATCATTTTAATGGGGCTATTTATATGGCTACTACCACTCCACATAGATTTAACGATGTATATATTTCTGATGTGTGGAACATGCCCGGAAGTGTTTATGTAACTTCATTGACGTTGCTTAGGGGTATTTTTACAAGAAGTGTAATTCTTGGAGAGAACACAATAATTGATTTTCTGGAAACCATTTGCACTAGACGTAGTCGTATTCATTTCATTTCTCGAGGTGTGAAATTTCACAATGATCAGTATATTGCCTTGTGGCCTGAAAAAAAATATGTGGCTAGAAAGGCACAAAGTATGTTTGAAAAACTACAGGTTGAGCTAGGTGAAGAAAATTTAGAAAGAATCGAAAAAATAGCAAATCGACTCAATGAAATGGTTATTGCTCTGGCAAATGGTAACGATGGTATTATTGAGAACTATGAGGTTCAATTCAATGAATTGCGAGAAGAATATTTGGATGCACAGAGGACTTTTGACGATTTGTATGGTTATAACTATGACAAGAACGTTCAATATAGATTAACAAGATTTGGAAACGAGATAAGTATAGTTTTTCAAAATTTTAAAGCCAACAGAAATATCCTTTTTACTGGAGATTTTGGTAAGAAAAGGAATTGGTCATTTATTGAAAAGAATCGAGATGGCCTTGTTAAGCTACATTCTTGTTATGATGTGATTAAAATTCCACATCATGGAACGGATTCGTATTATCATTCTTTTTTAAAAAGAATACAAGCCACATCAGAACTTATGATACCTAACGGATATATAAATCAACATTGGAATGTGTCTTCAAAATATAATGCGGATTCCATAAAGAAAAAAAATGGCACAGTATGCGCACAGAATACAACATGTTCGGGACCTATTTGTCCTGGATGTAGATGTATTTATCCAAATTCATATCGTGATATTTAGAAGGTTTTTAGCTAAAAAATTTGATAAGTGAAATGAATAATTTAAATTATTGTGGGAAGAGACAACTGTGGTTAACTTAAATGAAAAACTAAATTTTCATTTTGATCAATAAATTCGATAGTAGGAATAAATTGATATTTGGTATAGGTAAAGAACTTTACAAATTCCAGTTTGTAGGTTTGTTGATAGACAGGAGACATCTTGCTTTGTTTGTGTTAGTAGTATCTGAAAATATACTTAAAAAAATAAAGATTATTTACATAAGCCATTTGGACTAATCATCCAGATGGCTATTTTTTTACCCTTTTTTTGGGTAATGGATGTAGAAAGAAGGTGAGAAAATTGAAAATCAAAAAGGTCGATGACAAGCCTATGGTAATCCATACCAAGAAGAAAGCAAAGCTTCATACACATGAACCAA
>JAAYNE010000140.1 GCA_012521015.1 Clostridiaceae bacterium
AGTCACGGCGTACCCGATAAGGTGGCTAAAATCATCAGAATTAAAGTCTTAGTGAATGATTTATTCAGTTGTCAAAATACAAGTGAAAGGGCTGACCTTTTTGTGGTTCGGAATTAACCCCTTCACTTGTTTGAAATGGGAGGGCGTTTTTGGGGGGTGTTTTTTCAAAATTTCTTGAAAAAATTTTTTGCAAACAAAAAAGCCGCCTATTTCCCTCGTAATCGAGGTCAATAGACGGCGGGTAGAAATATTCATATTTTTGGTGTATAATAAGAGTTAATCAAAAGAAAAATTTGAATTTTCTGTTGCGAAAGAGAAGAAAAAATATTATAATATCAACATTGGGAATGAGGCGCTCCCATGGGTAATAACCCCTAAACCGCAATTATGCTGATGGCTTCTGCGAAAACCACGCAGAAACTGTCAGCTTTTTTAGTTCCTGTGGTATAAGGAGGATTATATGTTAACGAGTATTGCTATTATTTTGTTGTTCGGGTTACTGGTGGGATGGATATTTTCAAAAATGAAATTACCAAGCTTGCTGGGAATGATTATCGTGGGAATTGTATTAAGTCCACATTGTTTGAATTTAGTAGATGACTCGATACTTACTATATCAGGAGATTTGAGACAGATTGCATTAGTTATTATTCTGACAAGAGCTGGCTTGTCTTTAAATTTTTCTGATTTGAAAAAGGTAGGTCGTCCGGCAATTCTAATGTGTTTTGTACCGGCATGTATTGAAATGATGGGAACAATAATTTTCGCACCGTTATTATTAGGTGTATCTATTCTGGATGCAGCAATCATAGGAAGTGTCATAGCTGCGGTATCTCCTGCGGTGGTTGTTCCAAGAATGATAAAACTGATAGAGGATGGATATGGTACGGACAAGAGTATTCCACAGTTAATTTTGGCGGGAGCATCTGTGGATGATGTGTTTGTGATTGTAGTGTTTACCGCACTTACTACTTTAGCTTCAACAGGGGAAGTATCTGCAATAAGTTTCATACAGATACCGACATCTATTTTGCTGGGAGTTCTTTTAGGCGGAGCAGTAGGAACTATTCTTGTATGGTTTTTTAGAAGATTTCACATACGTGATTCCGTAAAGGTGCTTATCATTCTAAGTGTTTCATTTCTACTGCTTGAATTGCAAAATAGACTGGAAGGTATTGTGCCGGTTTCAGGGCTGTTGGCAATAATGAGTATGGGCATTATCATCAATCAAAAATATGATGTGTTGGCAAAGCGTCTATCCGTAAAATATAATAAGCTTTGGCTTGGAGCAGAAATATTCCTATTTGTATTGGTTGGGATTGCGGTTGATTTGAAGTATGCATTAGCGGCAGGTGTTGTAGTGATTTTGTTAGTAATTTTGGCGTTGGTATTTAGGATGATGGGAGTAGCAGTATCGCTTGTCAAAACAAAGCTAACTAAAAAAGAGCGTCTATTCTGTATGGTTGCATATACACCAAAGGCAACAGTTCAGGCAGCGCTTGGAACGGTACCGCTTGCGATGGGGCTGTCTTGTGGAGAGATTGTCCTTACGGTTGCGGTAATATCTATTTTAATAACAGCACCTTTTGGAGCGATATGTGTTGATAATTCGTATAAAAAGCTATTATCAAAATAAGAGTGAAATTTCAGTTTGTCGGATTTACTCTAAAATTAGCAAAGACCGCTTACGTCGTGTAGGCGGTCTCTTTTTGTGTTTAGAAATATTTGATTTTGACCTTTCTTTTCTTGGCTGAAAGCACCTTGCAGAGAACATCGTCAACTCCGTCGGTGTATCTGCCTTGTGAAATCAGACTGTTCTTTAAGCGGATAAGTGTTTGTATTACTCTGCTATATTCGTCATCATTAAGATAGATATGG
>JAAYNE010000141.1 GCA_012521015.1 Clostridiaceae bacterium
AAAACTTGACATCTCTTTTTTTGATTAGTATAATCACTTACGTTGCATAAATTGTACGGGCCATTAGCTCAGTTGGTCAGAGCCACCGGCTCATAACCGGTTTGTCCGGGGTTCAAGTCCCTGATGGCCCACCAAGTTATGCAAGAGCTTGATAACCAAATACCATATTTAAATTCGGGAGAATACCCAAGTGGCCAAAGGGGGCAGACTGTAAATCTGTTGTCGTTCGACTTCGTTGGTTCAAATCCAGCTTCTCCCACCAATCCAGAGGTAGATGAACTTTGTACGGTCTACCTCTTTTTTTGTTTTCTACCAAATATATGTTCATAAAATTTAATCTTTATCAATATCATCAAGTAAAAAACTTGGGTTTTAATATTGTAAGCTTATACTTTAACTTTTTATAATTGTAATTTTAACCTGGAAAAACGAAAACTTGACTTTGGAAGCATTTGTGCTATCATTAATTTTGCGCTTGGGGGTGTAGCTCAATTGGGAGAGCGCTTGAATGGCATTCAAGAGGTAGCGAGTTCGATCCTCGCCATCTCCACCAGATAAGGTAGCAGATTTCGATAGAAACTCTGCTGCCTTTTTTTCTTATGTTGATATTCGAATGATTGACAATATAAATAAGAATTAGTATCTTAAATGAAATAAAAATACAGATTATTTCAGTGCCGAAAGGGTAAAAGGGAACCGGGTGAAAATCCCGGGCGATCCGGTCACTGTGAACAGCGAATCCGATGCAGATGTCATTGCGGTAAAGGGGTAGCAAGTAGCCAGAAGATGATCAAAGTTGCCGCCCGTGAGAAGGCGCAAAGGAGTTTGGACTGTGAGCCAGGAAACCTGCTGAAATAATCGGAAAAGGCTTCCGAAGAAAGCAAGTTATCCGAAAAGAAGAACATGCCGGCCCCTAGCTGGTTCAGGGTTTTTTATCCGCTGGTTTCGAAAACAGCTGCCTCTTTGGAGACGAGCTGTTTTTTCTGGGAAGAACGATGGTCTGTATGAATATTAATAGAAAGGTTAATCTTGCAAATCTCAGTTTACGAATTAATGGTTATCATATTTACTGACTTTCTCAGAGACGTCGCTCTATTGTGAAATATTAGATAATAGATATAATATATAACAGCTTGAATATAATCAAAATAGGTAGAATACAAGATTTTACCTTAGAATCGAGATATAATATATAATGTTATCAATAATAATTTATACTATCGGCTTTCTTTACATGCTCTTTGGTATTTACGCAATATCGCTTCACAAAAAAGGCTCCATCAACCGATTGTTTTTGTTGATGACAATTTCGTTGGCAATTTGGTCGTTCTCATATTCCGTTGCGCTCTCAGCACATACGGCTGAGGAGAGCATTTTCTGGCGCTGTGTCACGGTTTTCGGTTGGGGAATCATTTACAGCCTCGTTCTCCACTTTGTACTAGTGCTTGGAAAGAGCCGTTTATTGAACAGACGGATAACCCTTGTTGTAATATATTTACCGGCAATAATAAATGTCATTTTGTATGCCCCATTTGGGATTTTTGGCCCCAAACAGTACAAAATGGTACAGACCCAATTCGGCTGGGTAAATACATTTCCTACAACTGTCGACTCGTATTGGCTGTTTTTCTATTATATTTCATTTGGAGTTGTCAGTATCATATTACTTTTTCGTTGGTTGGGAAAAGTCCAATCGAATTCTTTATTAAAAAAGGATGTAATAGAATTCAAGATATCCTTCTACTTAACAGTTGTTTTGGGCATAACAACAGATATCTTGCCTGACATTTTAGGAATAAAGGTGTTTCCCAAGATAGCAGTTATAATCTTTTTTATTCCGACGATAGCGCTGTTTTTGACATTGAAAAAGTTCGGACTGTTTCTGGAAAGGGAAAAGACGGTACCCGAGTTTTTAACATACGGCAGATTGATGTCGAACGACCGATCGACATTGTTTAAAATTGTTGGATACATTTTTATAACAGGCGGTGTAATATCGTTTTTGATAAGATTTTTCATAATGAGAGGTTCATTTGAAATTGAGTTTTTACTCTCTTTAATCCCGGTGTTTATGGGCATACTTACCATACTTGTACCGATGTTCACAAAGAATCAGGTAATTCAAAATACCGTCTTTCTGTTACTATCTGTGGCAGGTACAATTTTTTACTCATTGATGTGTTTTAATACGGGGGCGATAACTATATGGGCGATATATACTTTATTCTTCCTGTTTACAGTTATTCTGGGAAGTAAAGCCCATTCCGTTATCTTTGCTGCAGTAAGCATAGTCATACAAATTGTATTTTTTATAACTCGACCAGAAATTGTTGTTACTGTAGGCCGCACCGATTATGTGGCAAGGATTGCTATTATTGTACTTACGTTTGTAATTACGCAATTTTTAATGTCCTTGCAGATGGTGAGAATACAGAAGTATGAAAAGTCCACAAAAGAACAAAATCTCCTTGAAAGAATTTCTTCCAGCTTCATTTCATATAGCAAAGAGGGTGCTGAGGAAAAACTCAATGAAATGTTTAAAATGTCCGCCGAAATTCTTAATTTTGATTATGCATATTTATTAGAAATAAGTCCCGATTACGAGAACGCAACCTACGTAAGTACGTATGTTAATTGTGAAATGGCTGATAATACATTCCCCAATTATTCGGAAATGGAAGCCAAGGATATGATTTTGCCGATGATCGAGTCTCTGCGTACCAATAAGCAGCCTATAGTATGTGACGATGTTGCAAATATTTCCATTCGCGAACATGAGACCGCAAAAAATTACTGTATGTCAAAGGGAATCAAATCATTTTCCGCACTGCCGGTAATTATTGATGAGAAGATACATGGAATTCTTGTTGTTGAATATCTTAACCGTGCCGATAAGCATACTTGGGAGAATCGACTATCTGTTTTAAAAATTTTAACCAATGTCTTGGCTGATGCAAGAAAAAAGCTACTATACGAAGAAAGGCTGCATAAATTTGCTTATTTCGATGCGACCACCAAAATGGCCAATTTAAATATGCTTGAAGATGTACTGGAATCAATTATACAAAATGGAGAAGATTCAAATAAAATAGCAATTTTGGATATTGAAATAGAAAATTTAAAGCTGATTAATGACACTTTCGGCTATACTATTGGGGAACAGATAATAATAAAATCTGCTTCAATCCTCGAGAATCTTTTTCAGGACAGCATCGTTATTTCAAGGACCGGCACAAAAGAGTTTATAGTTGTTTTACCTTACTGCGATAATAAAGATGAGATAAAAAATAGGGCGAGGGAAGTGATTAACAACTTTTCCCGGCCTGTATTGACTGAAACCAGAGTAGAAGCCTTATTTGTTGTTGTTAACATTGGCATATCATTGTATCCGCAAGACGGAAAAGATGTAGACACTCTTTTGGAAAGTGCTGAATTTGCAGGAAATGAGGCCGAACATTCGGAAAGTAAGATCGTTTTTTATACTTCAAGAATAAAAGAACATATTACAGAAACCGCCTTGCTCACCAACAGACTTTTTAGCTCCTTACAAAACAATGAATTTTATCTGGAATATCAGCCTCAAATCAATCTTGCAACTGGAAAAACTGTCGGAGTTGAATCTTTACTCAGATTGACATATGAAGACGATAAAATAGTGGAGCCTAGTAAATTTATCCCCATACTTGAAACCACAGGGTTAATTTACGATGTGGGCTACTGGGTACTAAAACAATCGATACTGGCACATCAGGGACTTGTAATGAAGGGATTTCCGCCTCTTCGCTTTTCAATAAATGTTTCAGCTGTACAGTTTCAAAGGTATGATTTTGTGGATGCTGTTTCAAAAACAATAGAAGAAAACCCAATAAACCCTCGATATATTGAATTGGAACTCACGGAAAGCGCATTGATTGGAAAATTATCGGACACAATAGAAAAAGTAACAGAATTGAAAAATTTGGGAGTAAGTGTTGCCATTGATGATTTCGGCAGGGGATATTCATCATTGCATCGATTAGAAGCTATACCTTTTGACAGAATAAAAATAGATAAAAGCATTACCGACAATATCGATTTAAAAAGAAAAAAGGCAACCGTAACCGAAATGGTTGTCTCGTTGGCCAAGGCTTTTAACGCTCATACTACTGTTGAAGGTGTTGAAACAAAGAATCAGGTCGATTTTTTGAAGGAGTTGGGCTGCCATGAAGTACAAGGATATTATTTTTCAAAGCCTTTATCCATCAAAGAATTGGAAGAATTTCTTAGAAATGAATTTTAACCTTGTTAAAAAATAGCAATCCGGACAAAAACCTCATGACCAAATCTCACGTTACTTTTAAGACAACAAACAGCATCCGTCAAGGGTAAAGTTTGTTGTTTTTCTGTACAGTTTCGGATAAAAAAAACGACCTAATGCTCTTTCACATGTTTACAGCTTTACCGTATTTCCGTCACCGGCATTTTTACAGGCACGGTATTTCTAAGTCTTTTTTTGTCTTCGTACATTTTCTGATCGGCTCTGAGAGCAGTAGAATAGACATTTTCATCTACAGAAGCGTCATATTTAGCTACTCCAATGGATATCGAAAAATCGTATTCCCTTTCTTTGGCTATCAGATCAACTTTTTTTCTTATTATTTCAATTATCGCATTTACTTCACCCATATCAGCATTTTCAATTATTACAGCAAATTCATCCCCGCCTATGCGATAAACTTTGCCTATATGGATAAAGTTTTTATTCAGAACTTCATAGGTATCAATTATAGATTGGTCGCCGCAAATATGACCGAAGCAATCATTTATATATTTCAACCTGTCGGTATCAGCCTGTACAACAACGGTTCCTTCCGGGTTGAATATCTCTTCTATATCTTCCATGTACCTAGCACGATTATTCGCTCCCGTCAACGCATCGGTATATGCCATTTTTTCAAAGTATTCTCTTTCGTTCTTTATCTTTATTCTTTCCTTGTAGTCATTAAATTGGTATATCATCATTAAGGTTATATAAATTAATACGCCTATACTCAGATAGCGAGATGATACCATTTGTTCATTTACAAAATATGATGCTACCTCCAAAATTGCAAAGATTAACACAACAGACAGTGACTTCAATTCTCTCAAAGCCTTCTTATTTTTGTAAACAACGGCTTCTACTAAAAGAATTGCCAGATAATACACACATACGATTACTATAAGTCCCACCGCCACAGGAATGGTATCCGAAAGACCTAATATATCGAAATACTCCAGCCCCAGACTGACAATTGAATTAATAATTATTAAAGATGTTAAAAAATCGTCAAAAAATCTCTTTTTCATCGGGACGGTTTCCCTTATATATAAACAAATGGGTAGAGGAAGAACCAATGTCATAAGAAGCGAAAGCCTTGTGATAAAAAATGTGTTATCAGTTAAAAGCTGCAACATTTCCGATTCACCCAGAAACCAGTTGCCCATGAGAAGAGCATATATACCCAAGTAAAGAAACCCCTTATTCCCTTCCTTATATATACCAAAGAAAAAATAAACAAGAATTACTGTTAATCCTAAAATAATCATAATAGGGGTGAGAAAATGCCAGCAACCCCTATACGAAAAAATGTGACCAAATAAAGCGCTTTTGGAACCTATAAAAACCTCTAAAGCAGAACCGTGCGAGGCAGCTCTGTTAGAAAAAAGGGAAATTTCAATTTCCTTGCCCTCATATTTCGACTCGGTCTTTATGAATGCCCAAAAATCACCTAAATCTCTTCCCAAAAATCGATCACTGTCATTGCCTATGTCATAAACAGTTTCTCCGTCAATTTTTACGAGAACAGACTGCATATTGGATCTCATAGCTATAATTGAACCGGCAGGCAGGTCGTCGGGAACGGTATTTCTTATAACTAATGGCTCAGTTTTTTCCACATCAAAACGATGAGGCAGACTGAATCTTTCCTTATATCCGTCGCCTTTCCAAGTCCAATCGTCTGAAAAATGAATTACATTTCTATCAACAAGATAGATATCCGGCATATCCAATATAGCCGGAACAATCAATATGGAAAGAAATATAACGGCTAATAATATGAAAAAAGCTATCTCATTAAGTTTTTTCACGTACTATTCACTCCCACTAAATAATTCATCCACACTAAATTATTTTATCACGATCTGCCTACAGTTGTTTATCAATTTTTCTCTGTCAAGTTAATTCATGGGAAATTAGAACGGTCTGTCTCCCGTTCGAGGGAATCACGCTTTAAATTTCAATATTAATTTACGGATTTAGGTAATTAAAAATTTTCAGGGAAAGATCTTGCATTAAAAGATCGGCTTGATAAGGATCTGCAGAGTCTGTCATTATGGTTAAAACATAGTCGCAATTAGGTGATTTAATAATTGCTGCATCATGACTGAAAGACTCTTTTTCTCCCGTTTTATTGGCAGTAATTGCTCTATTTGGCAAAAGTTCGGGAATTTTCCAAGTGCGTTTCTGATCAGATAATAGGTCATACATTTTTTGTGATGCTTTTTTATTAACCAATTCGCCCTTATAAACCATTGACAAAAAACGCCCGACGTCTTCAGCAGAAGTTTCGAATACATAATCTGTTGGGTATACAAATCGTTCGTACCCATCAATCACAATCAAATTATGAATTGTAGTTTGTGAAAAATCGTTTTCCAGACAAAATTCATCAACAAAATCAAACATATTTTTCTCAGGCACTGTATCTTGCAATAGATAAAAAAGTCGATTAAAAGCTGCATTATCGCTGACTGTGATCATTATTTGCAATTCATAAGCTATATTTTCATTATATTCGATAATTCCATCTTCAATTGCCTGAAAAATTGTACCCATCAAAAATAATTTCGCAAGACTTGCCGGATACATAGGTTTTTTCCGAGTAGCAAAAATCAGATCATGGTTTAAGATTTCAAAATAGATATCGATTTCACCATAAAAGGAATCTATCACGGGTTGAATAATATTGTTATTGATTTCTGAAAATACTTTTTTATTGATTGCTGGAGATTCAATTGCGAAAGATTCAGATTCAGAGGTTTTAATTTGAGTTGCGCTTGAAGTAGGCTGGATTGTAGTTGGCAAGATTTTGCTTGTTGTAGGTTTAGTTATTGAGGTTTGATTATTCGGTTTTGATTCATCTAAATTATTATTTCTATTTGATTTCTCCAGATCTAATTCTTGTTCCGTTTCCTTATGTACGGTAGATACTTTAGATGAGTTGTAGGTAATTAATTGAGAGTTTTTATCATTTTTTGAATTAATAAAAAAAACAATAATACCAATTATTATGATAATTATGCCTGCTGATATTGCTGCAATTAATTTTAATTTTTTAGTATTTTTCATTGTTTTTGCTCCCAAGTGCCAACAAGTCAAATTTTTACGAATTTAATTATTAAAAAAATTATAAAAACATCAAAATAAAATGACTTGAAATCATTAAGCAATATAGATCTTTTGATTGATTAATGCAAATAATGCTTGATTTGATATTCGCAACAAATATTTACTTAATGTATTATAATATTTACAAATAACAATAATTATTCAGAAACGAGAAAATATGAGAGCAATAATTCAAAGAGTTACAGAGGCGCGAGTTATTATTGATAATAAAGTGGCAGGGGAAATCGGACAGGGTTTTTTGATTTTTTTGGGTGTAGGAGCTGAAGACACTGAATCTGAAACAGATTTGTTATGGCGGAAAATTTCTCGTATGAGAATTTTTGCCGATTATACAGGCAAAACCAATTTAGATTTAAACACAGTTGGTGGTAATCTTTTAATAATATCTCAATTTACACTATATGCTGATTGTAAGAAAGGCAATCGACCCAGTTTTACCAAAGCGGCTTCACCGGAATTGGGCAAAGCGCTTTATGAATATTTCTTAGATTTGGCGAAAAAAGAGTTTCCCGATGTTCAAAGCGGAGAATTCGGCGCGGATATGTCAGTTAGTTTGGTCAATGACGGACCTTTTACAATTTTGTTGGATACAGCCGAACTTTAGTTAATGATCCTCCGGTTCAGTGCGAGAGTTGATTTGTGCTTCAGATTCAAAATTGATTTCTATTTCAGCATTTCTTTCTGACCGAGATATATTTTTAGTAGAAGAACTGATTTCCACTTTATTAAGGGAATTAATTTCGGCTAATTCAGCATTACTTTTTAAATAATTAAATGGATTATCCTTAAGGCCAATTCTGCGAATTATATCGCTAAGCTTGATGTATTTCCTATTTCGTTGGGCACTATACCAAGATCTTTGATAATTGATCATTGCGCCGTAAAGCAGAATTTGAATTGTGAAATTCAGCCAGAGCATTAAAATGACGATATTTGCCAAGCTGCCGTACAGAGTTGATAATGATGCCCGATTAGCAATATAAAATGAATATACATAAGATAAAATAATCCAGCCGATAGTGGCAAACAACGCCCCGGGTGCACTGGGGATATTACCGACCGAGCGTTTGGAATTTGTATAGTAGAGAATATAGAGGATAATGAAAATTACGAAAAAGCTAAAGCCGTATGTAATCAAATCTATGACCCAATTTTTAATATTAAGGAATTCTAAATTTTCATTAAGGAAATTAAAAATAACACGACCGAAGCTCATAATAACTGTTGCAAGCGTCAATAAAATGAAGAAAAAAAGAGTAAAAACGATACCGAATATTCTTGGGGGCAAAGGCAGCGTATTATCGCGCGGAGGATATATTGTGGCAATACCTGTAAAAACTTGACCTATGCCGCGGCTTGCTGCCCAAAGTGCCATGATGATTGTGACGATTAAAGAAATGGTTGAGAGCGGAGAGCGGATATTAATAGTTAATGATTCGATTATATGCAAGATAGGTTCGGGCAAGAAACTTCTAATTCTTTCAATTGCTTCAGGAGTTATTTCAATATTTCGTCCGATTAAAGAAACAAAAAACATTACTAACATTAACAAAGGAACAAAAGCCAATAATAAATAATAAACAACTCCGGCTGCCTTATCACCGATTTTGTGATAATTAACCATCTGGATGAAGTCGATTGAATAATCCCAATATCTGCCTGCTCTTTTGCCGCGCCAAGTTTGTGGTCCGTTGATTATTATATCTTTAATGATTCTGACCCATGATTTTCTGCGGACTGCTTTTTGTTTTTTGTTCAGTGCAGAATACTTATTGTTTATTTTGTTATTATTTTTATTTGTCATTTTTACACCTGTATTTATAATTAAAATCTTACCCTGATCGGCTTAAGTTTACAAATTATAGGCCATAATTAGTATGTATTGTTAGAGAATCTATGCTAAAATAAGAACAAATGTTTGACAGGATATATGAATAAAAGATGATTATACTTGGAATTGATCCCGGCTATGCCATTACCGGCTATGCTTTAATTAATTATTTAGATGAAGAATTCAAAGTTTTAGACTATGGTTTAATTACGACCAAAGCTAATTCATATTTCCCGGAGCGTTTGTTGATGATCGAACATAGTTTGGAAAGATTGATAAGTGAATATAAACCTGATGTTATGGCGATTGAAGAACTGTTTTTCAATAGAAATACTACAACAGCAATCGGAACTGCACAAGCCAGAGGGGTAGCTGTTGTCACAGGAGCAAGGAATAAAATACCGGTTTTTGAATACACTCCGAAACAGGTCAAACTTGCAGTTACCGGGTATGGTAATTCCGATAAAACTCAAGTTCAGGAAATGGTTAAAGTATTACTTAAATTGAATAAAATTCCTGAACCTGACGATGTGGCAGATGCGCTTGCTGTAGCTTTATGTCACGCACATAGCGGGAATAGAAGTGCAGCTTTAGCTGTTGGTGGTTATCAATAGGTAAAAAAGATTAATCTTGAAATTAGAGCAATTGTATTAATAAAATGATTAAATAAATGTTGAAGAATTAAAAAAGATTCTGGATCAGAGAATTTGAGGACAAATAATGATCGCGGTATTAACAGGTAAAATTTTACAAAAACATCCTGAGAGTATGATAGTTACAGTACAGGGAATCGGTTTTGAAATTTTTTATGATTCTTTGCTGGCCAATCAGTTTCCGGCAATCGGTGAAGATGTTACGGTCTGGACTTATATGAATGTCAGAGAAAATGAAATGAGTCTATACGGTTTTCCGAATCAAGAAGTAAAAAAGCTATATGAGTTGTTAATTACCGTTAGCGGAATCGGACCGAAAGTGGCTAGCGGGATTGTTGGCGGCATGAGTCCGGAACGTTTTGCGATGGCTGTGCTGAATGATGATGTTAAAAGCTTAACTCAGATCAAAGGTATCGGAAACAAAGGAGCTCAAAGAATTATTTTAGAGCTGAAGGATAAAGTGAAAAAATCTTTGCCGGATTTGAGTAAGGCAGGTACTAAAACTCCAACGAGCAGCACGATTCCGGCGGATGGCAATTTGCTAAGTGTCGCTCAGGAATCTGTTGCAGCTTTAATTGTTTTAGGATATCAGGAATCGGAAGCTGAAAAAGCTTTGGAAAAAGCCTATTATGAATTGAAAGAAAAGGATATGGATATTGCAGTTGAGTCGCTTTTAAAGTATGCTCTCAGACATCTCTCCGTGCTATAATAAAAAATTATGAATGATTCCGGTTTTTATAGTATTTTTAATCAAGATTATGACATTGAACAAGAACCTCGTTTGGTTGATCGGGAGCTGCGTTCCGATGACAAATTTGAAGGTGCCTTAAGACCGAAATCTTTTGAGCATTTTTATGGTCAGCAAAAAATTAAAGAGAATTTACAAATTTTTATTGAAGCTGCTAAAAGCCGTAATGAAGCTTTGGATCATGTTTTGTTATACGGACCGCCCGGTTTGGGCAAAACGACTCTCGCAGGCATTATTGCTCAGAACATGAATTCCGATATTAGAATAACGTCAGGGCCGGCAATTGAACGACAGGGTGATCTGGTGGCACTCCTAACTAACTTGCAGGAACATGATGTTTTGTTTATAGATGAAATTCACCGCCTTAATTATCAAGTTGAAGAAATACTCTATCCGGCAATGGAAGATTATATTGTAGATATTATTATCGGAAAGGGTCCGAGTGCCAGGTCGATCAGACTGGATCTACCACATTTTACTTTGATTGGAGCAACAACCAGAGCCGGTTTGCTCAGTGCACCTTTACGTGACCGTTTCGGCATGGTACATCGTTTGGAATTATATGAACCGGATGAGGTAGCGCAAATCATCAAACATAATGCCGAATTGTTAAATGTTGGAATTGATGCTCAAGGTTTGGCGATACTTTCTACACGGTGCCGCGGAACTCCGAGAATTGCAATCAGATTATTGCGGCGAATGCGAGATTTTGCACAGGTTAAAGGAAGAGGTCTAATTGATTCGGAAGTTGTTGAAGTCGGTTTAAAAGCCTTGGAAATTGATGCGCAAGGACTTGATAACACGGATCGCAATTTATTGTCAGTCATGGCAAATAATTTTCGTGGTGGACCGGTCGGTTTGGATACTTTGGCAGCGATGACCGGAGAAGATCCGAAAACAATCGAAGATGTTTGTGAACCTTATTTGATGCAACAGGGTTTTATTGCAAAAACTCCGCGCGGCAGAATTCTGATGGAACAAGGTTGGCGTCATTTAAATTTGATTCCGCCGGCGGATCTTTTGTCAAAAAATGCTACGGAAAATAACAATGAAAATAAGACCGAAAGTAAAGTCGAAAATAATATAGAAGTGACTAAGGCTACAGAATATACTCAACTTGGTTTTAACCAATTAGATTTTGATACTTGATCAAGGATAAGCTATGTCTAAGAAAATGCTTTTACATTTATGTTGTGGTCCATGTGGTGAGTATCCGCTTGAAATTTTAAAGAGCATGGAAAAATATGATATTACTTTATATTTTTATAATCCGAATATTCAACCGGAGAAAGAATGGTATCGTCGTTTGGAAGGTGCGCTGCGTTTAGCTGAATTGCGCAAATTACCGATTGTTGTTGAAGAAGGTTGTGATCCTGAAATTTGGTGTAAAATCGGCAGAATTCCTGCCAGATGTGCTTATTGCTATGAATCGCGTCTGAAGAGGGTTGCTGCTTTTGCCGGTGAAAATGATTTTGATATTATAACAACTTCGTTATTGGTCAGTCCTTACCAGAATAAACAGCTGATTCATCAGGCAGGTCAGCGTCAAGCTGAAAAAAATGCAATAGAATTTTTGGCAGCTGATTTTACGGAAGGCTTTCGTAAAGGTCAACAAATGGCGAGAGAAGACGGTCTTTATCGTCAAAAATATTGTGGTTGTATGATTTCCTTAGAGGACTCAGATTTTTTAACTAAAATAGAAAAAGATCAGGCGGAATATGTCATACCGCAAGAACTAAGTACAGAATTGAAAAATAATAAGATCATTCACAAAGTTTTTGACTAATAGCTGAAGAGAATAGGATAGTATATGCCTTTAGATGGTGTCAGTGCTCGATTTTTAAATAAAGAATTGAATTATGAATTGGCGAATGCAAGAGTTGATCGTATTTATCAGCCAAATCGTTTTGCAATGCTGTTGATTTTTCATGTTGATAGGGTTCAGAAAAGACTGTTAATTTCAGCAAATCCCAGTTCACCGCGGCTTTATTTAACAACTGCTGAACTGGAAAATCCGAAAAATCCGCCTGCATTTTGTATGTTATTGCGAAAATATTTGATTGGGGCAAGACTAAAAGAAATTATTCAACCTGATTACGAAAGAGTATTCAAATTCAAATTCTCAACCATAAATGAATTAGGTGATCCTGAAGAAAAATACTTGGTTGCAGAAATCATGGGTAGATACAGTAACATTATTTTTCTGAATCAACATCAGAAAATTCATGATGCACTGATTCACGTAGATCGGGATATTTCCAGTAAACGTGAAGTTATGCCTGCCAGGGATTATCAATTACCACCGACGCAAAATAAAAAGTCTTTGGATTTTTATTATAAACAAAAACCGGCTGTATTGTCCTTTCTGACAGATTCGCAAGAGTCAAGCAGGATAGACAAAGCAATTTTAAATCATGTACAAGGATTTTCTCCGTTGTTAGCACGTTCAATTATTGCTACAACCGGGATTGAATTCCGGTCGCATGTAGATCAGCTGTCAAACAATCAAAAAGAGAAACTGAGTGAAAAGTTTTACAAAACATGTGAAATGATAAAAGCAAATGCCGATCAACCAACTTTGTATTTTCTTGATGAACATGATAGCAAACCGTACGACTTTCATGCTTTTGAACTGAAATCATTGCCACATCGCGAAAAAGTTTCGAGCTTATCAATTGCGATGGATGTTTTTTATAAATTGCAAGATAAGGAAAGAATTTTTGAGCAATTAAGGCAAAAGTTAGAACGTAATTTGATTCAAGCAATCAATCGTACTCAAAAAAAATTAGATTTACATCAGAGAGATTTTGTCGAAGGTCAGAAAGCCGAACAATATCAGAGATTAGGTGAGTTATTAAATTCTCAGTTATATTTAGTTAAAGATAAGGCAACTGAAGTCGAGATAATTGATTACTATGATCCTGAACAAAAGAAGATCAGAATTCAATTAAAACCTAAATTGAGTCCGGCAGATAATGCAAAGATTTTTTTTAGGAAATATCGCAAAGCACAAGCCAAATTTAAATCAGCTAAGCGACTTTTAACACTGGATCAAGCAGAATTATTATGGCTTCACTCTTTAAATACCGCACTTGAGCGAGCTGAAGTTTTAGAGGATTTACAAGCGATTAGAATTGAATTGGATTTATTTGAGAAACCGATTGAGAAGCAGTGCGGTGTAGAAAAAGCGGTTCAACCCGAGCAGCATTTAATTAAAAATCGTTTAAATCCGGGTAAACCAGGCAAACGCAAAAAATGTCAACAAAAGAATAAACAAAAAACTAAACAAAAAGTGAAGAGTGAGAAATCTCTGCCACCCCGTAAATTCGAATTAGCGGAAGGAATAACAGTATATGCCGGACGTAACAATATTCAAAATGATCAACTCACCTTACGCAAAGCTGCAGCAGATGATCTCTGGTTTCATGTTAAAGATTTAACCGGCACTCATGTTATTTTGACTGTACAAGATGGATACGCGGCAGAGCCGCAATATATCAAAAAAGCAGCACAAATTGCTGCCTGGTATTCGGAAGCTAATCAGATCAAAACGAATCACGGCGGGAAAATAGCAGTTGACAGCTGTTTGGCAAAACATGTAAAAAAGCCGAAAGGAGCAAAGCCGGGCATGGTAATATATGATCAATATCAAACATATTATGTATTACCGAAACTGCCGGGTGAAATTGTTGAGAACTAAAAACTTTAATTTGCAGCTGATAAAGATTATATTCGATATAGAATTATTTTTTAATGAAATCCAAGAGAAAGAAAAGGGAAAGCATGAGGAAAAAAATTAAGGAAAAAACACAAAATAATAGTGATGCAGTACAGGGAACAACTGCATTTCATTCTCTATTGGCATTTTTACGTTATAACATTATCGGCCGATTTATTTCAATCGTATTGCTGATAATTTTAATTTTGACTCTTAATACATTATTTGCAACTAATGATTTGGAGAAATTTGCTCTAATTACAGGTATTGAATTAGTAATTATTATGGTTGCCGGCTGGACCTGGTTTTTGATCAAACGCAGTTCAAAGCACGATTCTGATTCAGAATTAGAACAGGATAATAATTTAAGCTAACCGGTTATTTTGCAATTTTATTCAAAAGCTTATTAATCTTAGAGGTAGGTGAGATTAAGCTGGACATTGAAGCGTTGTGGTTCATGGCATCGATTAATAAAGCAACAAATTTTGTCATATCCGCGGAAATAAACCAGGGAGCTTGTAGAACTTCTTCTGATGCATAAATCAAATTAGTAGCAACAACCCGATCAATCAGACCATTTTCATAATAACTGTTAAAAGAATCAATACCGTCTGTAAACAAGGCAAAAGTAACTGCAGCGAAAATGCGTTTTGCTCCCTTGTTTTTTAGTGATTTTGCCAAATCTAAGAGAGATTCACCTGATGAAATCATATCATCAACAATCAAAACATCGTAACCTTCGACTGAATCACCAAGGAATTCATGAGCGATAATCGGATTTCTACCATCAATAACAGTTGAATAATCTCGTCTTTTGTAGAAAGTTCCAAGCGGTAACCCGAGCATTGAAGCAAAGTACATTGAACGCTGGATAGCACCTTCATCCGGACTGACAATCATCATTGATTCCGGATTAATTACAATATCCGGTACAGATTTAATTAAAGCTTTCAGAATCTGATATGTAGAAGGAATAGATTCAAAACTGGAAGTGGGTACAGCATTGGCTACTCTATCATCATGGGCGTCAAAAGTGATAAAGTTACTGATTCCCAGATCGAAAATATCTTCTAACATATATGCACAATCTAGTGATTCCCTAGAATTTCTGCGGTGTTGTCTGCCTTCATACAAGAAAGGCATAATCACATTTATTCTGCGTGCTTTACCGGAAGCTGCAAGAATAATTCTTTTCAGATCCTGATAATGATCATCCGGACTGAAATGATTGATTAAACCGCGCATTTTATATGTGCAGCTATAATTTGTTATATCACAGATGATATAAAGGTCGTGACCGCGAACGGTTTGACCAATTACACCCTTACCTTCTCCGGAAGAAAACCGGATAGCTTCAGCTTGAATGTTATAGTTGTCACGAAGGAAACCGGCATTGCTGATATCGTCGGAAACATGATCCAGATATTCATGTCGTCTTTTGACCAAATACTTATTTACTCGGTCGCCAAATTCTTTTGCCCCGGTTAGAGAAATAATTCCTACCGGACCGTGGGCAGGCATCGGGTTATCACCATACTGATCATAACGATAATAATTTCTGTTATCCCGAGTTATTGCTCGTTTAGTTTTGGCCATTTTTATCTCCTTTGAATGAGTTCAATAATGAATATATCCTTTCGGTCGGATTAATTAGTTTAGAGAGCGAAGCATCGTGATTAATACCGTCAATCAATAAAGCCAGGTATTTTGCCAAATTAACATCACAAAACCACTCAGTTTCCAGTAGAGCAGGTGGTTGATAGGAGAGATTTGTAGCAAATACCTTATTAATTAAACCGTTATCATATGCCTCATTAAAATTTTCAATGCCTTCGGAAAACTGAGCGAAAGAAACAGCTATGAATACTCTTCTTACATCTTGAGCTTTCAGTTTTTCAGCACATTCCAAGACTGTTTTGCCCGAATCAATCATATCATCAACTATTAATACATCTTTTCCGGAAATATTTTCACCGAGAAATTTCTTTTCTGCAGTTCTTTTGAGTTTTTGTAAAGTATATTCGCTTCTGTTCAGCAATCTGGGATCGTATTTACGGTAAAAGATACCGAGCGGTACGCGTAAGACGGAAGCATAATAAATGCAACGACTGATTGAAGCTTCGTCTGCACTAATAACCATAAAATGATCTTTATCAATTTGCAGATCGGAACATTCGCTGAGTAAGGCTTCAATTAATTGAAATGAAGTTGCTGCCGATTCAAAATTATGACGAGGAACGGCATTGGCAATTCGCTCATCATGTGCATCAAACGTAACAAAATTTGATATACCTAATTCGAAAAGACGATTCAGCATGACGGCACAGTCTAAAGATTCTCTCGAATCACGTCGATATCGTCTACCTTGATAAAGGTATGGCATAACAACGTTTATTCTTTTAGACACACCGTGTGCTGCGGAAATCAATCTGCATAAATCCTCAAAATGTTCATCCGGACTAATTGAAACCTTTTGATTGTATCTGATATAACTTTGACCATAATTCAGAACATCGGTAACAATAAACAGATCATGTCCTCGAACGGTGTCTAAAATAGTAGCGTGACCTTCACCTGAATTAAAACGTTTTAGGCTGACCGGGATACGATACTCGGATCTATAATAACCTGCGAGTTGACGTTGTTCGGGATATTTTGCGATTGTTAATGCACGACGATTACATAAATGGAAGTTAACTGCATCGGAGAAAGATTGTTCCAATTGATGAGTTATAATTCCAACAGGACCAATCGGCTGAAGAATTCGTTCATCGTAGTTCCGAAGCACTAGTGCTTCGGAACGTGATACATGTTCTGGTTCAGTTAAAATATTGGGCATAAGTACCTATGCAAAATAATTTGTGCTTTGAGGCACCAAACAGCCGAAGCTATTTCAGCGGATAATCTTACTTGTGAACTTAAATGATTAAATATATTATATCAATGTTTGCGAAGGGATACAAAAATATGAAAATAAATTATCAAAATGTAAAATTAGTACGAGTGGCAGGTTTTGTTGAGCAGTTCCCACAAGGTACTTTGCCTCAAATTGTAATTTCCGGCAAATCAAATGTCGGTAAATCAAGTCTGATTAATTCTTTATGTAACAACAAAAATTTAGCGCGTACTAGTAGTAGTCCTGGAAAAACGAGACAAGTGTTTTTTTATTTAATTGATGAAAAATTTTATTTGGTAGATTTGCCGGGTTATGGTTATGCGAAAGCTTCATATGCCGAGAAAGAAAAATTTTCCGTTTTGACGGATCAATATCTGAATTCCGAAACAAATATTAATATGATCATTCAATTGATCGATATACGGCATAAGCCAAGTCGTGAAGACCTGTTAATGCTTGAATGGATTAGTCATTCAGAAATTCCCTATGTTATTGTTTTGACCAAAGCAGACAAATTAAAACGTAGTCAAATTAAGTCCCAAATTAATTTGATCAAACAGAGTTTGCCACCGGAAATAGCTGAGTCTTTTCAACCGATCGTAACTTCAGCAATCAAAAAGCAGGGTTTAGACAATTTAAAATCAGCAATTCAAACAATTATCTAGTTTTCTAGAAATTATTATTGTTTACCAAAAAAAATCGACTTGTCAAAATTTCTTTGTCGGATAATATAGTTATGAAATTTTTATTCCAACAAAGAATTATCGCTTTATTCTTCAATGCTGAACGTTACGGTCTTAAATTCAGTTGTTTTTTACTTTGTTTAATCACGTATTCTGCACGTGATTATTCTGTGATTTGTTTAATTGTGATTTTTTTCTGCTTGATCCTTTTTGCTTTTTCTTATTCATTTATCTCGCAGATAAATCGTTTCTTTTATTTTGGACTGATCTGTTTATCGTTAATCCAAATGTGGCGAATTATATATGCTATTTCTCAAGCTCAAGCAATTAAGCAGCATATCGGATGTACAACTTATTTTGAACTTACCGCGCAAAATACTCTTTTTCAAGCAGATGAAGAACGTGAATTTAAAATTTTTCAGAGCAAAAGCGGTGTAAAGCTTGCACTTTGGCTAGAAGGTGAACAAAGATATTGGCATGAAATTTCCGGATACTTCAAACCGGAAGCTCCGCAAGGAGTTAGAAATCCGGGAGGCTTCAACCAAAAAGGCTATTTGTCAAATCACAATTGTTATGCCATTTTAGATTTAAAAGATGAAGACACTTTAATTAATCAAGTTACAACCAGAACGCCGATTTTAGATAGAAATAAAATATTAACCGGTTTTCAGGACAATCTTAAATTAAGTTTTAATACTAAAACAACAAACTTTTTACTTAGTTTATGTTTCGGTCGAACTGAAAATTTAAATTCTGACCTCAAACAAGATTTTCACAATCTTGGTCTGAGTCATTTGTTAGCTGTTTCAGGGTTTCACTTTGATTTGTTTCTAACACCTTTATTGGAAGGGTTCAACCTTGAAAAGCGAAATTTGAAAATTCAATTTTTTTTACTACCTTTGATTTTATTATACAATTGGTTTTGTGCTTATCCGATCGGATTAGTGAGATCCAGCTTAATCTATAGTTTTATTCTAATTAGCAGATATTGTGGTCTGAACTTCCCGCGAAAAAATATATTATTAGCCGTCATACAACTTTTTTTATTGATTAACCCATGGTTGATTTTTCAAACTGATTTTCAACTCAGTTTTTTATCCAGCTTAGCTATTTATTATTATTTGCCATATTTAAGAAAAATTAATATTATGCAAAAGTCAAAAATTCTTCTGAGCATTGTCTTATCCTTTTTGATCCAAATGATTATTTTGCCTTTTCTAATGAAAAACTTTGGCGTTTGGCAAATTGGAGTTGTCCTACTTGGTGGATTATTGAATTTTCCTTTAACATTCATTTATTTAACAGGTTTATTCAGTTTTTATATATTTTTAATATTTGAATTATCTAAGAATATTTTATTTTCGGATTTTTCATCATTAGAAAAATTAATCGAAAAGGCATTCGAATTTTTGAATTGGTTATTTAATAATGCATTAAAAATTTTTTCACGAATTGCCCGAGCAAATTTTTGGCTAAAATTACAAAAAAACCAAAACTCGTTACTTACTTGGCTGGTTTTTGGATTATTGATTTTGGGCTTAGGTTTAATTTCAGGTAGGTTTTTAAACAATCTTTTGGTCGGGAGACAAAGGCTATCACTAAAATTTAAAACATACTTGCCGGGATTTATCTTAATAATATTTTTGTTTTTTTATAGTATACAGCCACAACTCAATTGGCAAATTTGTTTTTTGGATGTCGGTCAAGGTGATTGCTGCCTACTAGTTACACCTGAACGAAATTGCATTTTGATTGATGGCGGGATTCCCGGACAAGGTTATCGGACAATTCTTCCGGCATTGAATTATTTCGGCATTACCAAGATTGATTATGCTATAATCAGTCATCTTGATTCGGATCATTATGGCGGGATTGTCGATTTGCTTGAATTAAGGCGAATTGAACAGATTATTTTTCCGGATTCAAACTACGATAGGAATAACAATAATACATACATCGAAAGTAATAATACTGCTAAAATTAACAGACAATCCTTATGTGATATGTGCAATAAAAATGGTGTAAAATACCAAACAGTTAAACAGTCGGATATTGTGGTACTTGAACCTTTGATTGATGAAATTGAAATATTGGCACCTGCCCCACACTTAACAAGGGAAACACAAGATCAAAACAATCACAGTTTATGCTTTGTTTTAGAGATTGCCGGTTTAAATTTAATATTCACCGGAGATCTGAATAATGTGAGTGAACAAAATTTACTATCCAAATATCAATTTGCTAAAATAGATGTTCTTAAAGTTGCTCATCACGGTTCAAAATATTCCACTTCGGACAGATTTTTGCGTGCTATTGATCCCGAATTGGCGATCATTTCTGTGGGGAAAAATTATTACGGTCATCCTGCTCCGGAATTATTAGAGAGATTGACTCAACACAACATTAAGATAAAACGTACAGATTTGAATGGTGCTATTATGTTAGAATTAGTAGATAATCAATGGCATATTGTAACGTTTGTTGAATAATATAAAAAATGACAAAATATAATTTTAGAACAATTAAACAAGAGATTGATCAAGATATCTGGCACAATGCTTATCTGATTTATGGTGAAGAGAAATATTTAATCAAACAGATAATAGATTTAATTTGCGAAAAATTTGTTGAACCGCAAATGCAGGATATTGATCTGGTCAAAATATCAGTAGATTCAAAATTATCTGATGGGGATATCGAGTATGTAAAACAAGAATTGCAGACACCGGCTTTTATGTCTGAACGTAAAGTTATCTTGCTCGAAAAGACGGGAGTCTTTGCACGAGCAGCGCAAGATCAATCAGAAGACCATAAGAAAAATCAGGAAGCGTTCAGTCAAATTTATTCTCTTTTAAATTCGGGTAGCTGTCTAATTTTACATGAAGAAACTGTTGATGGTCGATTCAAGAAAAAGCTTCAAAACTGGTTTGAAGCAGGAGGAGTTCAGGTTGAAATTGGTCGTGAAGAAATCAATGTTTTACGATGTTGGCTTCAAGCCAAAGCTCAACAAAAAAAATTAGGTTTAACAATTGAGGCCGCGGATAATTTAATTGATCGTTGTGAATCCGACATGACTCAACTTGAACAAGAGTTTAGTAAAGCAATGCTATACGCGGAGTATGCCGAATTACCGGGAATTGATTTAGCTACGATAAATCTGGTTTGTAAATCGGATGTCAGAGGTACAGTTTTTGATTTGACTGATGCGGTTTCAGCAGGTCAGACTGATCAAGCATTGAAATTGCTGGATACTTTATTAATCCTAAAAGAACCCTTGCCTTTGATCAGATTTATGTTTACCCGTCATATTAAGCAATTAATTTGTGCCAAAGAGCTAGGTAATGTGCAACTTTTAATCAAACAAATCGGAGTTTATCCTTTTGTAGCTCGCAGATTGTTAAAACAGGCACGTAATATGTCATTGGAAAAATTGGAACATTTTTATCGCTTAGCCTTTGAATCTGATTGGAAAGTCAAACGTGGCCATATGACAGATCGTTTATCTTTTGAAACACTGTTAATTGAAGCTAGTTTAACTTTTGCTAGCAAAGTTCGTTAATAGTAGTTAAAATATAGAATATTTGGAAAAAATTATTTGATGGAAGGAATGAGAAAATGAGTTCATATCTTGAACAATGGAATGCAATGTTCCAAGATCAGCAAAGTCAACAGCTCAATATGGCGGAAATTGACTTGTATTATCAATTAGAAACAAAAGCTTATGAAATTGTCTTAGCTGAACCGCAAAAGGTATGGCAAGGAACGTTTACTGATTTGAGAGAAGAATTCGGTTTTGGTAAAAAATCAGTTATTTTTACAGGATTTCTTGAAGGAATCAATTCTAGTCTAAAAAATGAGCTGGATTTAAATAAAATTAAAGACGACACCGAGCTGAAAATCGAGATTGATTTCGAAAAATTGTTTATTGCGATGCATGAAGCGAAAGCTGATTGGCTATATAAGATCAAAGCATGGGATGATATTATTGAACCGGAAAAACAACAAGAAATGTTATACGAATGGCGTCAAAGTAAAATTGTCCGGGTTGATAAAATTGGACGCAATGAGCCTTGTCCATGCGGCAGTGGCAAAAAGTATAAAAATTGTTGCGGAAAAAATTAGATATCAGCATTTTAGTTTGCAGCATGATAAATATATTTAATAATTGGATCAAACTTAAATATGCTAATTACAATTGAATAATTGAAGCATAATGTAGAAAAGGGAAAGTTTTCAATATAAAGGAAGACAACATGGCTTATACCTTACTCCATGATTTATTTTGCAATCCGGAAGAGTATGTAGATCAAGACATTATAGTAGGCGGCTGGATCAGAACGATTAGGGATCAAAAGAACTTTGGTTTTATTACTTTAAATGATGGCACTTTTTTTAAATCGTTACAAATTGTTTTTGAACGGGAGTTTTTAAAAAATTTTGATGAAATTGCTAAAATCGGTAATGGAGCATCGATCACCGCTAAAGGTAAAATTGTTTTGACACCCGATGCCAAGCAGCCTTTTGAAATGAAAGCCGAGCAGATTATCTTGGAAGGAGATGCTCCGGATAATTATCCTTTGCAGCCGAAAAGACATACACCTGAGTTTTTACGAACCATCGCCCATTTGCGTCCACGAACCAATCTGTTTTCAGCTGTGTTTCGAGTTCGTTCCGAAGCGTCTTATGCAATTCATAAGTTTTTTCATGGTCGTAATTTTGTTTATGTCCATACTCCGATTATTACTTCAAGCAATGCGGAGGGTGCCGGTGAAATGTTTCGCGTTTCGACTTTAGATCCGAAAAATCCGCCATTAACCGAAGATGGTAAAATTGATTATAAGCAAGATTTTTTTGGCAAACAAACTCATTTAACCGTGAGCGGACAATTGGCAGGGGAAGCATTTGCTTTGGCGTTTCGCAATATTTATACATTCGGTCCTACTTTTAGAGCCGAGAATTCCAATACTGCACGCCATGCTGCCGAGTTTTGGATGATTGAACCGGAGATTGCATTTGCTGATCTTTATGATAGTACTCAATTGGCAGAAGATATGATCAAAGCGATTATCAATCATGTTTTGGCAACCTGTCCTGAAGAAATGGCATTTTTTAATCAGTTTGTCGATAAAGGTTTACTGGAAAGACTTGATAATGTAACTAACAGCAAATTCGTTTATTTGACATATACGGAAGCGATTGCGGAATTGCTAAAAGCTGATCTTGATTTCGAATTTCCTGTTGTATGGGGTTGTGATTTACAAACTGAACATGAACGCTATTTAACTGAGAAAGTTTGTAAGGGTCCGGTTTTTGTTACGGATTATCCGAAAGAAATCAAAGCATTCTATATGAAATTAAATTCTGATGGACAGACAGTTGCTGCAATGGACTGTCTTGTTCCGGGAATTGGAGAAATTGTTGGTGGAAGTCAAAGAGAAGAAAATCTCGATATACTTAAAAATAGAATCCATGAACTGGGTTTGAAGGAGGAGCAATACGACTGGTATCTGGCATTGCGTGAATATGGTTCAATTCGTCATGCCGGCTATGGTTTGGGCTTTGAACGACTGATTATGTACTTGACGGGTGTGAGCAATATCCGAGATGTTTTGCCATTTCCGCGTACAGTCGGACATGCCGAATATTAAGGATCAGATAATGTTCAATTTACTTTAATTCAATTCTTTTTTAATCAAGATATTAATAAGAAAGGTTGAAGTATGAAAACAAAAATGACAATTCAAGAATGGCCGCTTGCAGACCGCCCGTATGAAAAATTGGAACAGCTGGGAGCAAAAGCTTTATCTGATGCGGAGTTGGTGGCAGCGGTTATCTCAAGTGGGATGAATGGAAAAACATCAGTCGAGCTGGCAATGCAATTACTGGCAACATACGAGAATATTGGATTTTTACAAATGGCAAGTTTGGAGGAATTACAAAAAGTATCAGGTATCGGACGTGTAAAGGCGATCCGTATTAAAGCCGCTATAGAAATAGGTAATAGAGTAAATAATTATGTAGCAAATCAGGAAAGAGAGCACTTGAACAGTTGCCACAAAGCAATTCTTTATTTTGAAAATCAATTAAGGTTTTTACCGCGAGAAGAATTTCATTTGGCAATGTTGAATATTAAACAGGAATTAATCAGAACAGTCCAAGTTTCAACCGGTAATATAAAATCGATTGAATTGGATGTGAGAGAAATTTTTCGTGAAGCGATCAGAAGTAATGCAGCTGGTGTAATTTTAGCACATAATCATCCAAGCGGAGATCCGACACCTTCAGAAAGGGATATTATTACAACTAAGAAAATCTATGAAATGGGCAAACAACTGGATGTCCACATTTTAGACCATATTATTGTAGGTGCGAAGGAATCAATCAGTTTGAAAGCAGCAGGATATATTTAGATAAGGACAATTTACTAAGATAAGTAACTTCAATCAGGTGAATTAAAATGTCAAAGAATCGACGTACAAGAATATTAATAGTTTTAGTAGTGACTATTGTAGTTGCAATTATGATGGTTTACTCAATTTTGCCTGAAAGTTTTGTTAATAAGAGTACGAACCCGTTAACAGCGATCTTTAAACCGATCCAAAATCTTATTAGTAGTATAAAAGAGTCTGGTCAGAACTATTTTTCTACGACAGCATTAAATAAAGAGCTGTCAAATCAAATAGAAGAACTTGAACAGCAAAATGTTGAGCTCCGGCTTCAAGTAAAAGAAAATGAAGCTTTAGCAATTGAATACGATAAGTTAAAACTAGCGTTCAATTTGTCTTCAAAATACAATTATTCGATCATTGAAGCAGGTAGAATAACTCAAAGACCAATCAATTTAGATGCTTTTTTATTCCGCATCGACAAGGGCAAAAAAGCAGGTATTGACATGTCTGAAACAAAAGGATTTCCGGTAGTTAATGCCAATGCTCAGGTATTTGGTAGAATTTACAATTCTGATGAATTCAGTGCAAAGGTTTTACCGCTTACACATGAAGGATTTTCAGTCAGCTGTTACGCTGAAGATAATCGGGGTCAAACATTTGTCTTGCGTGGTGACCCTGAATTAAAAAGTCGAAACTTATGTGTTTTAGATGAAATACCTGCTGCGACTGTAATCAATACAGGTGATCAACTCATTACCAGTGGTTTAGGTGGGATTTTTCCATATGGTCTGGAACTAGGTAAAGTAGTTGAGATTTTATCTGTTGATGAGCAAGGATATCGTCAGGCATTGGTAGAACCGGCTATCAATTATGCCGAAACGGATGTTGTGTTTGTAATGTCGGGCTTGATAACGAATGATGACGCCTATATCGGAGAAGAATAATTAATGTCTAAGAAAAATCTGATTATTAATTTTTTAAAAATATTTTTTTATTGTTTATTGGGTTTTATATTTAATCAAATCAGCCAACTGGCATTTCCGGGCTTAAAAGTTTATCCGAACTTCTTTTTCAGTTTAATATGGGTTTTTGCCTATCTTAATAATAGCATTTGGAGTTTAACTATAGGTTTGTTGGCAGGTTTTTTCCATGATTGGCTGTTCAGTCCGATTATCGGTGTCGGAATATTTATCGGTATATTGACATCAGTAATTTGCTCAAGTTTTTTGCAATCTGTTTGGCAACGTCGCTCTGCCTTTTTATTCATACAAGCTTTAGTTGCTTTATTTGTAACCAAATTTTTGGAGGGTGTATTCAATTATCTATTTTCATTTTTACAATATGAATTAGCTATCAAATTCAATTATATATGGAGAAATTTTGTACGGGATTTACCTTTGACGATATGTGTTAATATGGTTGCGACTGTATTGTGGTTTCTGATTTTGCGTTTTATTATTCCGTATAAAAAACCCAAACAAGGTGCAGAATTTGATAGTTTTTACGATGATACTCAGGAGGTTCTTTAGATGGCACGTTCTGATTTTACTCCGATCAGAAGTAAAACAAGTTCTAATGTTAAAAGATCGGCTAATAGTATTTTAAAGAATCGCAACATATTAATCGGAATATTTTTTATTTTGATGTTTTTGCTTATCTTTTGGCGAACTACTGAATTACAACTGAGTTCGGCTGATTCGGATCGAGTTCCGGAAACTTATGGTAACCGAGCTCAAATGAAGGTTGAAGCTCCACGAGGAAATATTTTAGACAATTCAGGTGAGCCTATTGCGTATTCGATAACTCAACCGATGTTGTATCTCAGCAATTCAGGTTTAGAAGGTACCGCACTCAATGATATGTTGCTTGACTTGAGTCAATTAATGCTCGAAAACGGTGTTAAATTACCGGGAAATCTGGTGAGATATTTTGATTATTCAAGTGCCAGTAAAGAAAAAAGAGATAAAAGCAATGCGGAGTTTGTGTTTAAAAAAGATTTACAGGAAATCGAAAAATGGCAACAGAATGCAGATCTGTTTGGTCTGAAAAAAGCAGAGGATACCAAGAGACTTAACGAACGAATAATAACTGAGCCACAGGACTTTTATGAATATTTGCTTTTTGATAAATTCGGTATTGAAGATCGAGAAGCTGGCGGCGATTATCGTTATACGGTTGAAGAGGCTTTTAATATCATTCAAATGCGTTATTTGATCCTTGAACATAATTGGCAATACACTCAAGGGCAAGCTATTGAGGTAGGTGGTCCGGTTAATCAAAAAATAATCACGGCAATAGAGGAACAAAACCAAAGATATGCCGGAGTATTAATTGCAGATAAGCCGCAAAGACAATATTCAGAAAATAGTTATCTCTATTCTCATGTCTTAGGATATACCGGACAAATATCGGAAGCAGAATACGAGCAGTTAAAAAACTTGGATTATGGTTTGAATGATATTATTGGTAAAAGCGGAGTTGAACTTTCAGCAGAAAGATATTTACACGGGATTCCTGGAATAATTCCTTACAGTTATTGGAAAAAAACTGCGGATGGTGAAGAATTTGTCCAAGGTACTGGCGGTGTAGCACCTCAACCCGGAGCAAACGTACGTTTGACATTGGATCAAGATATTCAAAAAGTTATGCTTGAGACTTTTGCTGAATATATGGCTGAACTAAGAGATGAAGAAAATTCGGTCCCGGCAAAAGCGGCTGGTGGAGTTTTGATGAATGCAAAAACCGGAGCTATAATAGCAATGATTTCGATACCGTCATTTAACCCGCAGGATTTTGTGATAGCTCAATATGATGTTGAAGCGGAACAACGAATAGAAAAATATTTTTCAGATAATGAAAACAAACCTATGTTAAACCGTGTGATTTCTGAGATTTATCATCCAGCATCAACATTTAAACCATTTACAGCTATTGCAGCCTTGGAAAACGGAGTTATCTCTGAAACTGATCAAGTTTATAATTGTGCCGGAAAAGAAGAAATCGGGCATAGAATTTGGACTTGTTACGGTGAACCTGAAAGGGGACATGGCGATTTAAATTTACGTAAAGGGATGGCAACATCTTGTAATTTGTACTTTGCTAAACTGGGTATTGATACGACTATAGATAAGCTTTCTCCAATTTTTAAAAAATTGGGCATGGGTGAATATTCCGAGATTGATTTACCGAATGAAGCTAAAGGGATCCGACCGAGTAAGGAAGTTAAGCGGATGACGCGTGCTTTACCCGAGGATCAACTATGGTTTCCGGCTGATACGGCACAATCTTCAATTGGTCAATTTGATAATGCATATACAATAATTCAATTGGCAAGAGGAATTGGCGGTATTGCTACAGGAAAATTGGTTCAGCCCCATGTAATTAAAGAAATCACCGGACCGAATGGTGAGACAATAAAGCCGGAAGTTATTCAAGTTGAAGATTTAGATTTTTCCGAATCATCAATTAATTTAGTAAAAGATGCTATGAATGGTTTACAACATGATAATGAATATAGTATGACGTATAAGAATTTTCACAATTATCCTTTCGAATTAGGTATGAAAACCGGTACAGCGGAAGTTCAGGACAGTTCAAGTAAAAATATATCAATTGATTCATTATTTGTTTGTTTTGCACCCTTGGATGATCCGGAAGTTGTTTTTGCCGGGATTGTTGAAGATGCATCACTTGGTGATAGTTTCTCTACCGTTGCAAGAAAAATTTTGGATGAATATTTTGGAATTGAGTCACCTGAACCTACTCCGGAAATCGGGTATTATGTTGAACCGGAGATTCCACTGGAAACTGAATTTGAAATAGATTCAAATCCATAATTGAACCTTGAGTTATATCAAAGTTGATTTCAGAAATTGTCTCGAATTTTGAAAACAGTAAATTTGAATCGTGCCAAATATGAGGAAACAATCTTTCAGTAAAGAAGTTTAATTTTAATAAAATTTTTGTTAATAGCAAAATCGATATTTATCGATGTTTATAGTTTTTTGTTAACTAAATTGCCAGTTAAACCAAAATTTAATTTCAGTTTAAATTGCAATTAACAAATAGGTAAATTCAAGTAAAAAAGTCTTGAAATGATTAATTTTTTTAGTTATTATGTATAAAGTATATTTTGTTTTGATTATGATATGGGGGGATAGCTGTGAACATTGTTCTCATTGCAGATACGAGAAAATATGACTTATTGGTCAATTTCTGTATCGCTTACCGACAAATTTTGGCACAACATCATTTGATCTCACTTTTTAATATATCTCGTACAATCCATGAAAATACGGATTTGATGGTTGAAACACTCACTACCGATATGTCGGCAAGTATTGAACAACTGGCACCTAAGGCGAATTACAATGAAATAGATGCAGTTGTTTATTTAAGAGAT
>JAAYNE010000142.1 GCA_012521015.1 Clostridiaceae bacterium
ATTATACGGATGGCAAAGGCTGGCATGATCCGCGGATAATTCCTTACCAACCGATCAGTGTAGATCCCTCTTGCTTGACATTCCACTACGGTCAAACTGTTTTCGAAGGCTTGAAAGCATACCGTTCGGCTGAAGATGAAATTTTGTTGTTCAGACCTCAAGAAAATTTTACACGTATGAATTTATCATGTGATAGATTGTGTATACCGAGATTTGATGAAAAATTTGTTTTGGAAGCTCTCAAAAAATTGATAGATATAGAACGTGATTGGGTGCCTCATCAATCCGACTCATCTTTATATATCAGACCGTTTATTTTTGCCGACGAAGAATTTCTTGGTGTTCGTGTAAGTAAATCATATAAATTTATGATCATTTTAAGTCCGAGCGGACCTTATTATGCATCGGGACTTGATCCGGTCAAAATATACGTCGAAGAAAAATATGTGCGAGCTGTTCCGGGTGGCATGGGTGAAGCAAAAACCGGTGGTAATTATGCCGTCAGCTTAATCGGTCAGGCGGAAGCGGAGAGTAAAGGCTATTCCCAAGTTTTATGGTTAGACGGTGTTGAAAGGAAATATATAGAAGAAGTCGGCGCCATGAATATTTTCTTTGTAATTGATGATGTAATTATTACACCAAAGCTTAACGGATCTATTCTCTCCGGTATTACCCGAAAATCAGTCTTGGAATTGTTACGTGAACAAGATGCCAAAGTAGAAGAAAGAAAAATATCGATTGATGAATTAGTTGCCGCATATGATAACGGTACGTTGCAAGAAGTCTTCGGAACAGGTACTGCAGCAGTTATTTCCCCGGTTGGTGAATTAATGTATAAAAATAAAAAAATGATTATTAATGACAATCAAATCGGTCCAATTTCACAAAGCCTGTATGATAATTTAACCGATATTCAATGGGGTAAACAACAAGGGCCTGTAGGTTGGAGTATTAAAGTCTGAAGAAATTGCATGATGCAATTTAAAAATTTTTAATTAATAGCAGTGTTGAAACTGAATTAATGCTGTATTAAAGTTATGTTTAAATCTGGATCATTTAAGAATGGGGGTTTGTTTTATGAAAAAGTATTCAAATAATGATTTAATATTATCTGCTATCAATGCAAGCAAAAAAAGCTATTCTCCTTATTCAAAATACCGGGTCGGTGCAGCTTTACTTGGTGCAAGCGGGAAGATTTATACAGGTTGTAATGTAGAAAATGAATCTTATGGAGCAGCGATTTGTGCTGAGCGAACTGCTGTTGTGAAAGCAATTTCTGAAGGTGAACAAAAATTTGTAGCTTTGGCTATTCATGGCTCACCACATGAACCAAAACCGAATCAAACTTACTATGCATTTCCTTGCGGTATTTGCCGTCAAGTTTTAAGTGAATTTGCTGAATCTGATCTGACGATTTTAATTGCCCATTCGGAGAGCAATTATCTGGAAAGAACATTAGCCGAATTATTGCCCGATAGTTTCGGTTCTGATAACCTGGAGTAGATATCTTTATTCGCTTTAAAGATATCTACTATTAGATAAACCGGGGTATTTTTTAAGATTAACTTTATCATAGTGTATAGATTGGAGGGCTCAATGGAAAAACTATACCACATTCATTTAGATGATTCACATCAGGCAAAATATGCTCTGCTTCCGGGTGATCCGGCAAGAGTAGAAAAAATAGCACAATTTTTGGAAAATCCGAAATTCATCGGTCGTAATCGCGAATATACAACCTGGCTCGGTCAGTTAGCAGGTGAAAATGTTTTAGTGATGTCAACCGGAATGGGCGGACCTTCAACAGCAATAGGTGTTGAAGAACTCTTCCAAACAGGTGTGACGAATTTTCTTAGAATAGGAACTTGCGGCGGCATCAAACTTGATGTAATGGGAGGCGATATAGTTATTGCAACCGGAGCAATCAGGATGGATGGTACACCAAATGAATATGTGCCGAAAGAATTTCCGGCAGTTGCCGATTTTGATTTTACCGGTAGTTTAGTTCAAGCAGCAAAAAAAATTAATGTAAAATACCACACCGGAATTGTGCATTGTAAAGATTCTTTTTACGGTCAACATAGTCCGAGCAGGATGCCGATCGGCTATGAACTGGAGGATAAATGGCAGGCTTGGTTTAAAGCTAATTGTTTAGCTTCGGAAATGGAAAGTTCGACACTGTTTATCGTAAGTCAAATTCTTGGTGCCCGAGCTGCCTGTGTTTTGAATGTTGTCTGGAATCAGGAGAGAGCCAAGCGCGATTTGTCCGATCCGCACCAACACGATACCGAGCTTGCGATTAGAGTGGCTATTGAAGCGGTGCGTGAAGATATTATAAAACAAAAAGATAACGCAAATTAGTAAAGAAAACATAATGACTGATACAGGGTTAGGTTTCCAAAATTTACCGCAAGCATGGCAAGGATTTTTGCAAGCATGCCAATCATGTAAAAACTGTGATTTATATAAAACACGGAATAATATTGTAATCTTTCGTGGAAGTTTAAATGCACCCTTGATGCTGATTGGTGAAGGACCGGGAGCAGAAGAGGATCGACAGGGTATACCCTTTGTCGGCAGATCAGGGAAGCTATTAGATAGTCTACTCCAAGCTCAAGAGTTTACCGGTAAAGACTTTCATATTTGTAATATTGTTAAATGTCGACCTCCGGGGAATCGTGTGCCGACTGAAGAGGAGGCTCAAGCTTGTAAGCGTTTATTGAGTGCACAATTTACCTTGGTTAAACCGAAAGTGATTGTACTTATCGGTGCTACTGCTTATAAATATTTTACAAATCTGAATGATCCGATTTCTAAAGCCAGAGGACAATGGATTGAAAAGAGTGGTTACTATATTATGCCTACTTTTCATCCGGCATATTTATTGCGTAATCCAAGTAAAAGACTTGAAATGTGGGATGACTTTAAAAAAGTAAGAATAAAGCTCGAAGATCTTGATTTGATTGAACCGATGCAGCAACCATTTGAATTTGTTCAATGGTA
>JAAYNE010000143.1 GCA_012521015.1 Clostridiaceae bacterium
ATTTTAATGACAATGTGCCTGAGGATTTCTGGACAGCGAATGCAGTATATGTAGCACAGGCATCCTTATTTTCTATTAAATGGGCTGAGAAGTTTGGACAGGATGAAATTGACGGAATGGTAAGAAGGGCAAGGGCGTCAATGAAGAATTTTGATAATTTTAATTTATCTGTGCCTAAGTGGTATTCGAGCGCATTAGGAAAATATAATAAGGATGTCCATTAAAACTTAGCCTTATCAGTGCATTGCGAGGTTATGGTAATTTATGAAGATTGAATTTGGAGATTTTGAATTTACAGAATGCTGGGACGGAGTTTTATACAAAAAATTGTCTGGTTACCCTAAAATAACGGATTGGGAAATACAGACAGTCATGGATTTTATAAAATACGAAAAAGATAATGGTCGCGATTGTGAGATGGTTGGAGACGAAAACATACTTGCTAAGGTGAGAGCGGCTATTGCTGATGAGAATAGAGCTAAGGTGCCTGCGCCCGAGAAGATTACAGAATGTACAGCCTGTCCGACTTACAAAGGATGTATGACTGATTTGGTGTGCCACACTTCACCAGTTGAAAATGCAATCAAAATTTTGGAATGCGGTTCACTACTTTCACCGGTGTTAGCAAGGAAGATGAGTGCGGCTGAGCTTGCCAAAGAAGCTAGGAATGCAGCCAATGATCCTGAAGATTACTTTGATTATATTATGTTTGCATGGGGAAACTGTCAGGCAGGAGACCGACTTGTGATGGAAAGGAAACTCGGCCGTTTCCCTGATGATAAAGATTTAAGTATAGGTTTTACTCCCGGAGTCAGATTTTTCTTTAAATATAATGAAATAGTTAAGCATCCCAATGCAGTATTTGAGGGTGTGTTGCCTTTAAAAATCAAAAATGAAGTTGTGTTAGCGGACTGGATACATGCAATTATTGTTCCAGAAAAGGAGAAGAATAGGATTGAGTCATATGTACCGGAAGCACTGAAAGAAAAGGTTCATTACATAGAGAATGACTGTTATGATATCTGGGAATGGTCAGAAAAGGTATATGAGTATGCCAAGAATATAGATTCATAAAATGGAATCTATTATGGGGAGAAAATAGAATTGTTTACTAATGAAGAAATCCTTAGGGTTGCGCTGGAACAGTCGGCAATAGACTCAAATTGTAAATGGGATGATTTTTTGAAAAAAGATAATGTGATAGTTACTTCTGTAGCAAACCCGTCGGCAAGAAGATACTTAAAGCTTCCACATGTATGTGATTTAACCACTTATGGAAATAATATAGTTGCTACCATTTCAGAGGAGTATAGGGATATTGTATAGGGATATATTAGCAAATATGCTGTGGAGCACTGTTTTGAAACACCCAATATGCATGTCTTAAATGATGCTTTCAGACCGCATGGACTTGGGGTATGCTTCATGGCTGAGTATTTTTTACCTGATATGGATGTACTTAAGTCTTTGCCATGTAAGCTAGAGACAAAAGTACTTGAGCAGCCAGATTTCGTTGATCTATATAAGCCCGAATGGAGTAATGCTCTATGCGAAGGTAGGAAGCATTTAGATGTACTTGGAGTCGGAGTATATGATAATGGAAAACTTGTTGGACTGGCAGCTTGCTCAGCTGATGGTGATACTATGTGGCAGATAGGAATTGATGTATTGCCGGAATATAGAAGGCAAGGAATCGCATCGGCCATTACAAGTCGGCTTGCC
Source organism: Clostridiaceae bacterium (assembly GCA_012521015.1). Taxonomy (GTDB): domain Bacteria; phylum Bacillota; class Clostridia; order Saccharofermentanales; family DTU023; genus UBA5436. The sequence goes on from JAAYNE010000143.1 coordinate 1,723, forward strand.
GTAGAAATTCTTGAAAGAGGCAAAGTTCCGTTTTATTGCTGTGCATGGTCTAATATCAAATCAGCAAGAAATGCAATCAAGAGTGGATTTCGTCCTGCGTGGGCACAGATGACGGTAAAACATCTTGATATGATTAACGAAATGAATGGAATAAAATAGCAAGAGTGAAGATGGGGTAAACGTATACATGAGAACAGAACAAGTAGAACTAACTGTATTATGTTTAATACATAAAGATGGCAGTTATTTACTGCAAGATAGAATAAAAAATGATTGGAAGGGCTATACACTCCCCGGAGGACATATTGAACCGGGTGAATCGATTGTTGATGCAGTGATCCGTGAAATGAAAGAAGAAACCGGGCTTACGATTAAAAATCCACATCTTTGTGGGGTAAAACAATTCCCAATTGAAGGCGGTCGATATATTGTATTTCTTTTTGAAACGGACCAGTTTGAGGGAGAACTCGCTGATTCTGATGAAGGAAAGATGCATTGGATTAAAGCATCAGAACTTTTAAACATAAACTTAGTTAATGACTTTGAAGAACTCATTGAAGTTATGCTGAATGATAGCCTGACAGAGTTTCAGTATGTTATCGAAAATGATGAGTGGATTGTTGTGAAAAAATAGCTTGTACTGATGGTATAGGCAAACTAAACGGTAAATCCATTGTGAAGATTATTCCTTCGTGAAATATTTATATTGAGAATGAAGGAAGGAGACTTTTGCTATGGAAAAATAGGTCAGATTATTTGTACATATCGTAAGATAAACTGCATCTCACAAGAGGAACCTGCTGGGATTGTAGGCGTATCAGCAGGGTCAGTTTCAAAATGGGAAAATGTTGATGATGTTAACGGAGACAGAGGAAAATGCTTAACATTATTAATTCTTTGGAAGATAGGTGATAACTGAGGTATTCAAACTTATTGCTTTAAATTAATAATAAGCATCATCCAACTATGGGTTGGATGATGTGAGAAAGAAGTAAACCAATACGTTATTGTTTACATTCTTTCAGCAATCTATAATTAGTTACATCAACTGGTTGAAGGATTGAATCGAAAGGGATTGAGAAATTATATGAATATTGGTGAACAAATATTGTTTTTGCGAAAAAACAGAGGTATTACACAGGAGCAGCTAGCTCAAAAGTTAGGTATTACGAATCAGGCCGTAAGTAAATGGGAATCAGGGCAGTGTATGCCAGATATTCAGTTGTTACCTGAAATTGCCGAGTATTTTAAAGTTTCAGTTGATGAACTTATGGGTAGAACTTCTGTAAAGAATGATGATGATATACTTATAATATTAAAGAATAAAATAAAATATGCTGAATCGGGAACGGAAATGGCTCAGATTATGAAGGTTGCAAAAGCCTTACATGCAATTGTATGTGTGATGGAATCTCAAAAAGATGATTCAGTATTTCCAAAGTTTGAAATGGATGAAACTATAGAGCATGCAATAGACAGTGAATGGGGATTTTCAAGTATTACACAGCCTGATATAATTGCAACGATGAAACGAGGAAGTGTTTTTTTCTCAGATGACCATAAACTTTATGACGAAAGTAGTATTAAGAAGATTAGTAAAATAATGAAGAGTTTATCTGATAAATTAGTCTTATCTGTGCTGTTCGCAATATATGACTTAACATCTGCGAATGACGATTCATACGCTTCTTTAAAACAGATTTGTGATATGACAGATTTGTCTTTAGATATTGTTGAGCCAATTGCTGAAGAAGCCCTTTCAAAATTCTGTATTGAGTCAAAGGATAAATCGTATAGAATAAAAGGTGAGTACATGAATATACCACCTATTTTATCTATTTTATATCCAGCTATTGATATTTTTTAATCTGAAAAGGCACATTTCATCTACAATGGTAGGTGTAATGTGCCGCTTTTTACTTCTTCTTGCCTCTCCCATTACCTTTTTGAACCTTAAAAGCATCTGAATACCTCTGAAGAATTTCCGTAAAAGTTTTGAATTCATAAGGATCCATTTTAGAAAAATTGATTTTGAACATCTTACTGTACATAATCATTTGAGCCTGTGTAGC